>NZ_JBPQTW010000069.1:0-29635 GCF_051386535.1 Streptomyces sp. URMC 127 | reverse complement strand
GGGCGGGACGGGCAGGTCGAAGCTGGGGCCGCCGACCGCGAACTCGAACGTGGTCAGCTTGCCCAGCCCGACCGCGCCCCCGGCGCGCAGGCGGCGCTCCACGGTGCTGTCCGTGCGGGCCACGTCGCCGGTCCGCAGCCACGAGGCGTTCGTGGTGGGCACCCCTTCGGCGTCGAAGATGTCCTTCAGCGCGTACGGGATGCCGTGCATCGGGCCGCGGTCGGTGCCGGACCGCAGGTCGCGGTCGGCCGCCGCGGCACGCTCCATGGCGGCCTCCTCCGTCACCAGGATGAAGGAGTGCAGCGCGGGGTCGAGCCGCGCGATGCGGTCGAGGGCGTGCCGGGTGAGCTCGGCGGAGGTCAGCTCACCCGACCGCAGGAGCGCCCCCGCCTCGGGAACGGACAGCTCGTGCAGTGCCGTTGCCTGCCGAGCCGAGGGCATGTCAGGCACCCGGTCTCTCCTCGTCGTTGCCCGTACGGTCGTCCGTGTTGCTCGTACGGTCGTCCGTGTTGCCCGTACGGTCGTCCGTGCCGGGACGCCGGCCGGTGTCCACGGCGCGCAGCAGCGCCGTCATGTCGCGCAGCCCCCGGTAGCCGGCCAGGACGCCGCCCTTGAGGTCGGCCGGGACCTCGATGCCCAGCCGGCCGGTCATGGCGTCGAACTCCGCCTCGGCGGCGGACTCCGCCGCGGCAGCGGGGTCTACCGCTGCCGCGGGGTCCGCCGCGAGGGCCGCGCCGGTCGCGTCAGTTGCCATCGAGGCCCGGCTCCCGGGGGCCCGCCTCGCGCTGGGCGGCGAGCCAGGACTCGACCTCGTGCGCCTCGGTCGGCAGCGCCGCGGTCAGCAGGCGGTTGCCGGTCGCGGTGATCAGGACGTCGTCCTCGATCCGCACGCCGATGCCGCGCAGCTCCTCGGGCACCAGCTCGTCGTGCGGCTGCAGGTAGAGGCCGGGCTCCATGGTCAGGACGTGGTTCTCGCGCAGGACGCCGCCGCCGTAGTACTCGGGGCGGGCGTGGCCGCAGTCGTGGACGTCCAGGCCGAGCATGTGCCCGAAGCCGTGCAGCGACCAGCGGCGGTACGCGATGGACGCCGGGTCCATGGCCTCCTCGACGCTGCCCTTGAGGATGCCGAGGCTGCTCAGGCCCTCGGCGAGCACGCGGTTGCAGGTCGCCTGGATCTCGGTGAAGGCGACGCCGGGGGCCATCTTGGCGAGGCCCGCGGTCCGCGAGGCGTGGACGATGTCGTACACGTCGCGCTGGGCCTTGGTGAACGTGCCGGAGACCGGCAGGACGCGCGTGATGTCCGCGGTGTAGCCGTTGTTGTTCTCGATGCCCATGTCCATGAGCAGGATCTGCCCGGGCTCGACGACGGCGTTGTTGTGCGACCAGTGCAGGATCGTGGAGCGGGGGCCGCCGGCGGCGATGGAGCTGTAGCCCAGGCTGTTGCCGGCGATGCGGGCGCGCCAGGTCATGATGCCCTCGATGTACCGCTCGGGGGTCGGGGCGTCGGGGCGCAGGCGCCGGGCGATGTCCTCGAAGCCGAGGATGGTGGCGTCGACCGCCTCCTGCAGCTGGGCGATCTCCCACTCGTCCTTCTCCAGCCGCAGCTCGGACAGGACGCTGGCGAGCATGGCGTCGCGCTCGGTGTTCTCGGCGGTGACGGGCAGCGCGCCGCGCTGCAGCCCGCCGTCGATGTGCGTGTCGTAGCCGCGCAGGACCCGCACCCGGTCCGAGGTCGCCAGCGACGCGAGGACCGCGGGCAGTTCGCCCAGGGGGCGCGTGGCGATGCCGAGGATGGCGGACTTCTCCTCGGGGGAGAGGCGCCGGCCGTGCCAGATCTCGCCGTCCATCCGGTCCAGGTAGTCGGCGCCGGCCGTGTGGTTCAGGCGGGGCTGTACGTAGAGGACGGCGTCGTGGCCGGTGGCCGTCGCGTGCATGACCAGGACGGCGTGCGGCTCCTGATCGCCCGTCAGCCACAGGAAGTCGCTGCCGGCCCGGAACTCGTACGGGGCGCCGAAGGTGCGCGAGCGGTGGCTGCCCGTGGGGATCACGAGGGTGTCGCCGGGGAAGGCCGCGGAGAGCAGCTCCCGGCGGCGGGCGAGGTGCTTGACCTGCGGGACCGGCGTGAGGTCGATGCCGTCCTCCTCGCGCCAGCCGGTCGCCATCAGGTCGAGGAACTTCTGCGGGATCCGCGCGTCGTGAGCGCCCGAGATCTCCTCGCGCCCGATGTTCGCCCGGTTCGCCTTGCTTGCCATGCGTTTCCCTCCCTTGGTCGGGGGCGTACCGGCGGTCACGGGGCAGCACCCGTCAGCCGGAAACCCTCGATGTCGTCGTGCCCTGCCAGATGGGCACAAGTGATCAAATCAAGATACGCGCACCCGGTCGAGGCGAAGATCGTCCCCCGCCTCGTGAACTCCCCGGCGCCCGGGGCGAAGAGGGCGTCGAGCTCGATCGCTGCGGCGTGGCTCTCGCCCGCCTCGGCGATCGCCGTGCGCAGGTCCTCGACGATCACGGTGCTGCCGCGGAGCAGCTCGGCGGACACCTCGCGCGACTCGGTGGTGTGCGCGCCCATGCAGTTGATGTGCGCGTGCGCGGGCAGGCCGGACCCGATCGGCAGCGGGCGGACCGAAGTGGTCGCCGTCGACAGGATGTCGGCGCCGCGGGCGGCGTCCTCGGCCGAGCCGGCCACGACGACGTCGGTCTTTCGGCCTGCGGCGGCGGCCGCCGCTTCGATGTCGCGGGCGAAGGCCGCCGCGCGGCCGGCGTCGCGGGACCAGACCCGGACCTCCGCGAGGTCGCGCACGGCCGACACACCGAGGTACTGCTGGCGCGCCTGGACGCCGGAGCCGATGATGCCCAGGACGCGGCTGTCCGGTGCGGCGCACCGGTCCGTCACCAGGGCCGTCACGGCCGCGCACTTGAGGTTGGTGACGGTGTCGCCGTCCAGTGTGCCCAGGTAGCGCCCGGTGGAGGCGGAGAAGACGGGCACGACCGAGGTGACGGTGGCGCGCCGGCCCGGCACGGGGGAAGCCACGATGGTCGCGACCTTGTTGACGTAGAGGTCGTGGTCGGGGGACACGGCGGGCATCGAGATGAACTTCGCGCCCGCCGCGTCCTCGACGGTCTCCCGCGGCGGGACGAGCATCCGGCCGACGGCTCCGCTGCACAGGGCGTCGCGCATGGCCCCGGCCAGGGACCGGACGAGCGCCGGGGACGGCGCGGGGGAAGCCCCCGGGGCCCCGGGCGCCGCCGCGCGGTCCGCCATCCGCATGCAGTCCGTCATGCGGGCCCGTCCAGCACGTCGTCCAGCACCTCTTCGAGGACGGTGACGAAATCCTCCGTCATCGCGGTGGTCATGTCGCCGCGCAGCATGAGCCGGACACCGGCCTGTCCGCGCGGGACGACTGGGAAGAACATCGCCGAGCAGTAGTAGCCGCGCCGGTAGAGCTCGGTGGACAGCCGCACCGCCTTCTCGTTCTCGCCGACCGTGACGAACTTGATGTGCGATCCGGTGCCGCGGACGTCGCGGCCCTTCATGCGCCGGTCGAAGGTCGCGATGTTCTCGGCCAGCTGCCGCTGGCGCACGCCGAGCTCCGGGGAGCGGTGGACGGCGATGCTGCCCAGGGTCGTGCCGATCGCGCCGGTGCGCAGCCCCTGGGACCAGCCCATCGGGCCGGAGCGGTAGAGGAAGTCGAAGACGCTCGACGAGCCGAGCATGGCGATGCCCCCGGTGCTGCCGAACGCCTTGGCCGTCGAAGCGACGATCATGGTGCGTTCGTCGAGCTCGCGGAAGACCGAGCGGGCGTAGCCCTCGCCGTTCGGGCCCTGCGTTGAGAGGGCGTGCGAGTCGTCGAGGTAGACGTACATCCCGTACTTCTCCTGCAGGGACTTGATGCCCTCCAGGTCGGCGAGGCCGCCGGTGGAGTACGCGCCCTCGCAGACGTAGGCCACGCGCGGGTACTTGCGGCACACGTCCTCAAGGAACTGCATGTCGTTGTGCGGGCTGGTCAGGACCATCGTCTCGTCGGCCACGACCGGCTTGACGAAGTTCATCGAGAAGTGCGCGAACCGGTCGAAGACCATGACCAGCGGCTCGCTGCCGGTGAGGTGTCCCGAGGCCAGCAGGGGCAGCACGGCGGCGCTGGTCACGCCGCAGGAGATCGACGGCAGGACGGGCCCGCCGAACAGGTCGGCGAGCTCCTCCTCCAGGCGGTGCGCGGCCTCCAGGCGGATCCGGAACTCGGCCATGGCCAGCCCGGTGATCTGCTCCTCCCGCAGGGCCGCGACGCCGGCCTCGACGACGGTGGGGTGGCTGTTGAGGCCGAGGTAGGAGCACGAGGAGAGGTTGAGGAACTCGTGCCCGGTGCGGACGTCGCGCAGCCGGTTCTGGCCGCCCGTCGCGTCGACGCGGATGCCGAGCATGCCGTGGTCCCCGGCGAGCTTCCACGCGGCCTCGCCGGCCGGGACCATGCGCTGGTTGTTGCGGAACCGGTGCGGTCCCATCACCGTCTCGGCCTCCGGGCCGGTCACGGTGTCGCTCATGAGGTTCCCTCGTTCCGTGCGCCCTCGCCGGGCGCCGCCGTGCCGGGTTCGCGCAGGAAGGCGCCCAGGCGCGCGAGCGCCTCGCGGGCCTTGGCCAGGCGCGAGTGGTGCAGGTGCCAGACGTGGACCATGCCGGGCCAGACCTCCAGGGAGACCGGCGATCCGGCGGCGGCCAGCTTGGCCGCGAACCGCTCGGAGTCGCTGTGCAGCATCTCCCGCTCGCCGACCTGGATGAGCACCGGCGGGAAGCCGTGCACGTCGCCGTAGTGCGGGGAGGCGTACGGGGTCTCGGGGGCGTTCCCGGCGAGGTAGGCCTCGGCGACGTCGTCGACCACCGACCGGGACAGGAGCGGGTCGATGTCCTCCTTCGTCGTGAACGTCTCCCCCGTGCCCGCCAGGTCCGTCCAGGGCGAGACGACGGCGGCGGCCGCCGGCACGGGCAGCCCGCGGTCGCGGACGGCGAGCAGGGCCGCCAGCAGCAGGCCGCCGCCGGCGGAGTCGCCGGCCACGACGACCGACGCGGGGTCGCGGCCCTCGTCCAGCAGGGCCGCGTAGACGGCCACGGCGTCCTCGACGGGCGCCGGGAACTTGTGCTCGGGGGCCCTGCGGTACTGCGGGTGCAGGAAGGCGCAGCCGGCGCTGCGCGCGGCCTCGGCGACCATGCTGCCGTGGCTGGTCTGCGAGCCGAAGACGTAGCCGCCGCCGTGCAGCCAGATGCCGATGCGCTCCGGGTCGGCGTCCGGCGGGGTGAGCAGGTAGGCGGGGACGCCGCCCACCTCGCGCTCGGTGACGCGGACGTCCGCCGCCACGGGGGTGCCCCACTGGTCGTAGAACTCGCGGCCTTCGAAGAGGTCCTCGGGCCAGTCGTCCGCCTTCAGCATCTCCAGCAGGTCCGCCAGTTCGGCGTCGTCGGCGGGGCTCATGGCCGGTACGTCCGGCCGGTGCACCAGTGACATGAGGGGCCTCACTTGCCGGACGCGGCGGGGCTCTGGGCGGCGAGAGCGGTGTCCACACCCCGGTGGTAGCGGTTGTGGTCCGGGGTGTCCAGCTCCGGGACCTTGACCTTCACCTCGGGGATGTCCAGCCGGTAGTGGCGGTACCAGTTGTTGAGGTTCTCGCCGTCGGTGAACTGCAGCTCGATGTGGCGCAGCGGGCGCTTGCCGGGCTTGGCCGGGTCGGCGAGGCGCGGCGTCGAGCCGGCGTGGGCGAGCCCGCCGTCGACCTCGTTGTTGAGGACGACCATGACCATGTCGTCGAGCAGGTCGACGTCCACGGCGACGGCGTGGCGGGCGAGGACCGCTTCGGCGTGCTCCTGCTTGACCGCGACGTTGTAGCTGTGCGGCATGAGCTCGATCAGGTCGGCGGGGTCGACGCCGTTCTCGCGGCAGTACGCGGTGGTGTCGCACACGATCGGCAGGCCGCCGTCGATGTTGGTGTTGGGGCCGTAGACGTTGCCGATGAAGGTGGTCGCGGAGTCGAAGTGGACGCACTTGGTGGTCAGGAACTCGCGCGACTCGGTGTGGTCGGAGTTGGGCGTGAAGCTGGTGTTCTTGTTGAAGCCGTCCACGTCCATGCTGGCGACCTGGTCGTAGCCCATGGGCAGGGGCGAGTGCTTCGCGGGGTCGACCTTGGCGGCGAAGGCGCGGAAGACGGCTTCGAAGTAGTCGCGCACGGCGGCGGCGTCGGCCTCGCGGTGGATGTCCAGGCCGTGCCGGGCGAGCAGGGCGCTCGCGCCGTGGCAGACGGCGACGCCGGCGCCGTCGGCGACCAGCTCCACGAGGCGTGCGATGAGCTCGTCGGGGACGCCGGTGAAGCGGCCGTCCGCCAGCTCGGCGGGGTAGGCGGAGACGTCGACCATGGCCTGGTTGACAACGTCGGTCATCGGGGTGCTCACAATGTCCTCCATGGGTGCCGGTGCGGCCGTACGGGCCGGGGCCGGCGTCACGTTCGGTGGGTCAGCGGACCGGGCGGGCGATGCCGTCGTGCAGCGCGAGCATGCGCCGGGCCCGCAGGACGAAGGGCGGGGCGAGCACCCTGTCCTTGCTGACGGCGAAGCCGCGCTCGTCGGCCTCGTAGTCCTTGATGGTCTGCCGGTACTCGTCCAGCTCCGCCGCGGGGACGCTGAACGTCTCGACGATCGTTGCGACCTGCTTGGGGTGGATGGCGGCCTTGCCGGTGAAGCCGCACTGCCTGGAGGCCTCGCACTGGGCCCGGACCACGTCCATGTCCCACAGCTCGAAGGAGTTGGTGTCGATGACCGGCAGGCCGTAGCGGGAGGCGGCCACGCACATCCGGGACCGCGCGTGGGCGAGGTAGGCCTCGTCCTGGGCCCACATCTCCGCGACGAGGTCGGCCTGCCCGAAGCACAGCCCCTCGCTGGCCGCGGCGATGTCGAAGGCGTTCTCGACGGCGTCCAGCGTCTCGATGAAGCTGCAGATCTCGGGCGGGTCGTCCAGGCGGGACAGCAGGGAGCGGTAGATGGCGACGTCGCGGCCGGCGGCGACCTTCGGCACCAGCACCGTCTGCAGGGGCAGGCCGCCGATCCGCCCGCCGAGGGCGAGGATGGTCTGGATGTCGAGGAGGCCGTCCGGGGTCTCGATGCTGTTGATGCGCATGGAGACGCCGCCGAGGCCCGTCCCGGTCAGGTCGACGGTGCCGAGCTGCTCGCGGGCGGTGGGCTTGGCGTCCTTCGGGACCGAGTCCTCCAGGTCGAGCACGAGCGCGATCGATTCCCGGGGCACGTTCTTCAGCAGCGTGTCCACGCGGGACGCCGGGACGTAGAACAGGCACGGGTCGACCTTCACGAGCGGGCCTCCCGTCCGAAGAGGGCGTCCATCTTCTGCAGCGAGAAGGTCTCGTAGCGGATGGGCTCGTACTTCGCGGGGCGCTCCCGGGTGAACTTCGGGAAGGCCTCGATGACGGCGTCGTCGTTGGCGAGCTTGAAGAAGACGATCGACTGGCGCGGGCGGTCCACGAGCCGCACGCGGTGCGGCGTCGAGACGTACTCGTCGTTCGACCAGCGCGCCATGAGGTCGCCGATGTTGACGATGAAGTGGTCGCGCTCGGGGACGTCCACGTCCAGCCAGGTGCCGGACAGGTCGCGCAGCTGCAGGCCGGGGCCGTCCTCGGTGAGCAGGGTGATGAGCGTGCCGTCGGTGTGCTCGCCCATGCCCTGGTCGTTGAGGAACTCCTGCTGCACGCCGGGGTAGTACTGCGAGCGCAGCGAGTCGTTGGAGCGGTCCGTGCGGGTGGCGAAGAAGTCGCGCGGGAGCTCCAGGGCGATGGTGAGCAGCTCGGTGACGCGGGCGGCGACGGTCTCGCAGGCGGCGAAGTAGGTCTTGAGCGCGGCGCGCAGGGCGCGTCCCTGCTCGTCGGCGGGGAAGGGCAGGTCCTCGGAGTCGTCGAGGACGAGCCGCCCGACGCTGAACTTCTCGACGTAGTCGGCGGGCATGCCCTGCTTGCCGGTGTACGCGTAGGCGTTCTCCGTCAGGAGCGCGCTGTAGCCGTAGGGGCTGTAGTCGTTGTCGCCGCGGGCCGTGCTGGTGCGCATCGGCAGGGCGTCCTTCTCGGCCGCGGGCCGGCGGAAGAAGCCGAGCGACAGGTCGTAGGCGTCGTCGAAGACCTTCCGGTCGATGCCGTGGCCGCGGACGATGAAGAAGCCGACCTCGGTGCAGGCCCGGGAGATCTCGTCGGCGACCTTCTCCTCGTCGCCGTTCAGGGCGTCTGCCAGGTTGATCACCGGTAGGACGGTCATGGGCGTCTCCTGTCTCAGGACTGGGGATCGGTGGCCGGGGCGGCCGGGGTGCCCGGCCAGCGCATCGCCGCGAGGACGGTGCGGTCGAACTCGATGACCTGGACGCCGTCCTGGTTGCGGCCCACGGTGTGGACGGTGACGATGCCCTCGCCGGGCCGGGAGGCGGACGGCCGCTTGCCGGTGATCGTGGTCTCGGCGTAGAGGGTGTCCCCGACGAAGACGGGGGCGCTGAGCCGCACCTTGTCCCAGCCGAGGTTGGCGACGGCGCGCTGGCTGATGGTCTTGACCGTCATGCCGTTGACGATGCCGAAGGTCACCAGGCTGGACACGAGCAGCTTCTTGAACTGCGTCCCCGACGCGTAGACGTCGTCGATGTGGAGCGGGTGCAGGTTGAGGCAGAGCAGCGAGCTCCAGATGTTGTCCGTGGTGGTGATCGTGCGGCCGGGGCGGTGCTCGAAGACGTGGCCGACCACGTAGTCCTCGTAGGCCAGGCCCGTGTCCTCGCGGAACCGGCCGGGCTCCAGCTCGACGTAGGCCGGCAGGGCCGGGTCGCTCATCGGGTTCCCTCCTTCGGCCCGGCCGGCTGCGGCTCGGGCGCACTGACGCTGTCGGCGGGCAGGGCACCGCTGCGGTGCAGGGCCGAGCGCACCGCCTGCTGGGCGGCCGTCCGGGCCGTTGCGCCCAGGCCCACGCCCCACACGGGCCGGTCCTCGATGAGGATCCGGGCGTAGCAGGCGTGCGCGGCGCCGGTCGCGGGTCCGGCCGCGTCGTGCTCCAGCCGGTCGGCTTCGGCCCGCACGCCGTGCGCGCGGGCGGCGGCCAGCAGGGCGTCCGCCGCGTCGCCGGGGGCGGTGTCCGGGTGGGTGCCGGGCTCGGTGAAGCCGGCCCAGCCGCCCGGGTCGCAGTACTGCGCGCGGAAGGTGTCCCAGATCCGCTCGGGCTCCAGCTCGGCGCCGGTCGCGTTGGTGACCTGCTGGATCGCCGCGGCGAACTCGACGCGGAGCGGGACGGGCAGGTCGAGGCCCCAGCCGGTGCGCAGGAGGTAGGCGATGCCGCCCTTGCCCGACTGGCTGTTGACGCGGATGATCGCCTCGTAGCTGCGGCCGATGTCCTGCGGGTCGATCGGCAGGTAGGGCACGTCCCAGGGCAGCTCCGCGGGGGCCCGGCCGGCGGCCGCGGCCTGGTCGCGCAGGTGGGCCAGGCCCTTGGCGATGGCGTCCTGGTGGGTGCCGGAGAAGGCGGTGAAGACGAGGTCTCCGGCGTAGGGGTGGCGGGGCGGCACGGCCATCTCGGTGCACTCCTCGACGGTCCGGCGGACGGCCGGGAGGTCGGAGAGGTCGAGCTGCGGGTCGATGCCGCGGCTGAAGAGGTTCAGCGCCAGGGTGATCAGGTCGACGTTGCCGGTGCGCTCGCCGTTGCCGAAGAGCGTGCCTTCGACGCGGTCGGCGCCCGCCGCCAGTGCGTACTCGGCCGCGGCGACCGCGGTGCCGCGGTCGTTGTGCGGGTGGACCGACAGGATGATCGCGTCCCGCCGGTCGAGGTTGCGGTCCATCCAGGCGATCTGGTCGGCGAAGACGTCCGGCGCGTGCATCTCGACGGTGCTCGGCAGGTTCAGCGTCAGCGGCCGCTCCGGCGTCGCGTCGACGATCTCGGCGACGGTGTTCGCGATCTCCAGGGCGAAGCCGGGCTCGGTGACGTTGAAGGTCTCGGGCGAGTACTCGAAGCGGATGTCGCCGCCGGCCCGCTCGGCCAGCCGCACCATGCGCTCGGCGCCGTCGCGGGCCAGCTTGATCACCTCGGACGGCGTCATCCGGAAGACGACCTCGCGCCACAGGCAGGCGGTGGCGTGGCAGAGGTGGACGACGGCGCGGTCCGCGCCGCGGATGGCCTCGAAGGTGCGGTCGATGGCGTCGGGGCGGGCGGCGGTGAAGACCGAGACGGTGACGTCGTCGGGTATGTGGCCACCGGTGACGAGGTGGCGCACGAAGTCGAACTCGGCCTCGGCGGCGGAGGGATAGCCGATCTCGATGTCCTTGAGACCCAGGCGCACCAGCAGGTCGAACATCGTCCGCTTGCGTTTGCCGTCCATCGGGTTGGCCAGTGCCTGGTTGCCGTCCCGCAGGTCCACCGAGCTCCACAACGGCGCCCGGTCGAGCGGGCGGTCGAGCCACGCGCGCGGCGCGCCGGGCCCGGGCAGCTCCTGCGGTGCGGCGCGCCGGTAACGGTGGACCGGCATTCCGGAAGGCTGCTGGGTATTCCACCAGGGTTGGCCGGCCGGCCGGCCGACGGCAGACGACGACGCCCTCATAAATTCCCCCTCGGCATACCTGTGCGCTACTACGAACAATGGAACTCCCGGGCTCGTGCTCACCCGAGCGAAGGGGATGGCCGGGACTACGGGCCAAAGAACGGGCGGCCCGGACCGGCAGAAGAGAATTCCCCCGTATAGCGACGGCGGCGAGGCCCCGCACCCTGCGCACTATTGCGGCCTGTTGGGGGTTAATTCCCTCGCTCCGCAGCGAACGTATCGACCGGGGTTCAGCACTGTCAAGGGACCGGCGGTGCCGCACTTATCGGCGCACTTAACACACCGGCGCGGGACGGAATTTTTCGCGACACGAAAGCGGAATCCAAAATTCAGAGCATGTGAGGCAAGCCACTCTGGCCAATACTGTGTCACAAAGCGCGGCGGACATAAGCGGACATCGACCCCTAATCCCGCTTTCCCTATGTCTCAGTATACGGACAAGATCTTGTTCGCCGCCGCGGGGCCGCGCCTAACGTGATCTTGCCGTTGCAGGAGAGGGATTCCCTCAATGACCACCGGCGAGGGCATCGCCGGGGGAGGACCGTCATGTCGAATAGCAGCGTTCCCCAGTCCATTGCACGGATCGGCGTCGACTGCCGCGAAGAACTGCGCGAGCAGCGGTACGCACTGATACCCGCCGGAAATCTGCGGCTGTCCGCCGAACTCCAGGACGCCTTCGCGGAGATGGCGGCCTCGTGGGACCGGCTGGATGCCGACCCGCACTTCGGCGGCGGCGACCGCGCCACCCGCACCCGCCGCTACAGCGACTTCGATTACGTGCCGGCCACCGGGGAATTGACCCCGCGCAGCCACGTCGCGTACCTGCAGAGCGAGGAGATGAACTCCTTCGTCGGCGGCCTGGAGCGCCACTTCGGCGACGTGGAGCCCGCCATCGTCGAGAACCCGCTGTTCAAGGCGCTGGTGGAGTTCGACTTCGACAGCCTGCCGATCGAGGAGGAGTACCGGTCGCGGAAGTGGATCTGCCAGATCCACCAGATCCGCATCGTGGTGAACCCCGGCAGGACCTACGAGGTCGTGCCGGAGGGCATCCACTCGGACGGCTACCCCTTCGCCGGGCTGCACCTGATCGGCCGCACCGACATCGACGGCGGCGAGAGCACCGTCTTCACCTGGGAGGAGGAGCCGCTGGCGAAGGCCACCTTCCTCGACCCGCTGGACACGCTGATCTTCGAGGACCGGAAGATGAAGCACCACGTCACGCCGATCAGCGCGCCGGCCGACCGGAAGGGACAGCGGGACGTGCTCGCCATCTCCTTCTCGCTGCCCGGCTCGCCCTACGAGACCGTGGTCTGATGAGTGCGACGGCAGTGCGCGAGACCGTCGGGGTGGCCTCGCATCCGATGACCCCCGGTGACATCCCGGATGTCATCGGCCTGCTGCGCGCGGCACCGCAGACGGCCTACTGCGAGTGGGAGGACGACCGCCTGCTCGGGCAGCACCTGGCCCAGGCCTCGGACCTCTGCCGGGTGATGCGCGACGCCACGGGCCGCGTCGTCGCCGCCGTCATCGCGGGCAGCTACGGCGTGCGCGGCACGATCAGCCACGCCGTGGTCGCCCCCGAGCACCGCCGCTCGCGCCTGGCCCGCAAGCTGGTCGCCGACACGCTCGCGGCGTTCCGGGAGCGCGGGGTGCGCAGGGTCTTCCTCTTCGTCCACGACGACAACGAGGCCGCCGTGCGCCTGTGGACCGCGTCCGGCTTCTCGCGCACCACGGGCGAGAGCACGCTGGAGCGCGACCTGTAGCCGGCGCTCCCCGGCGCCCTCCGGCGCCCACCGGTGCCTACGCGCGGGGCTTGACCACGCGCATGGTGAAGTGGGAGCTGACCCGGGCCACGGCCGGCAGGTCCATCAGCTTGGCGGTCAGGAAGCGCTCGAAGGACTCCAGGTCGGCGACGGCGACCCAGATCAGGTAGTCGGGCAGCCCGAAGAGGCGCCGGCACTCGACGACCTCGTCGAAGGAGGCCACCTTCTCCTCGAACGCCTCGACGTTCTCCCTGTTGTTGACCCGCAGCTCCGCGGTGACCATCACCTCGAAGCTGCGGCCCGCGGCGACGGGATCGATGCGCGCGCGGTAGCCGGTGATCACCCCCTCCTGCTCCAGCCGCTTGACCCGTCGCAGCACCGGGGAGGGGGTCAGGCCTATGCGCTCGGCGAGCTGACTGTGGGTCAGCCGCCCGTCCTGCTGCAGGTGCATGATGATTGCGCGATCGAGCTCGTCCATGCAGGAATCATGCCCAGCAGGCCCTGGCGGGGCAATATCCGGCAATCAAAATGCGCCTGTTTCGCACTAATATTGCCTCATGGAAACGACGTCACCTGACATACGCCGGGTGCCCACCGGCGACGCGGCCCCGGACGAGGGGCCGGGGAATCTCGCCGACGCACTGAGGGACACCATTTCCGTGGGAATCGGCATGGTTCCGCTCGGATTCGCCTTCGGCCTGCTGGTCATCCAGTCCGGGCTCGAATGGTGGTGGGCGCCGGTGTTCTCCGTGATGATCTACTCGGCATCACTGGAGTTCCCCGCCCTTCCCCTCATCCTTTCCATGACGTCGCTGCCGCAGCTGGCCGTCACCGCATTCCTGGTCAATTTCCGGCACGTCTTCTACGGCCCGGCCTTTCCCCTGCACCGGGTGCGGGGGAAAGCCGCGAAGACCTACAGCATGTACGCCCTGACCGACGAGGCGTACGCCCTGACCGCCACCCGGCCGGCCGAGTCGCTGAGCAGCGGCCGGATCCTGTGGATCCAGGTCCTCCTGCAGTCCTACTGGGTGCTCGGCGGCATCACCGGCGCCCTTTTCGGTGCCCTCATCTCGCTCGATCTGGCCGGACTCGAATTCTGCATGGCCGCCCTGTTCACGGCGCTCGCCATCGACACCTTCCGGGCCGGGCGCGACATCCCCTCACCGCTCCTGGCACTGGGCTGCGCGCTGGTGGCGCTGGCCGTCGCGCCCGGCCAGATGCTCGTCGTGGCCATGAGCCTGTTCGCGGCCACCCTCGTCGTCCGCTACCTGATGCACCGGGGGAAGGAGACGTCCCGTGCCTAGTGCCGTCCACATGATCGCCGCCCTGGCGACGATGCTCGCGGTCACCTTCATGCTGCGCGCCCTGCCCTTCGCCGTCCTCAAGACGCTGCGCAGCTCCGCCCTGGTGGCGGACGTCATCGACTTCCTCAACCGGTACATGCCCGTCGGCATCCTGGTCATCCTGGTGACCTACAGCCTGCGCGACGTCTCCCTGGCCGCTGCCCCGCACGGGGTCCCCGAGGCCCTGGGCCTCGGGGCGACCGCCGGACTGCACCTGTGGAAGCGCAACCTCGTCCTGAGCATCACCGGCGGGACCGCGGTGTACGTGCTGCTGGTCAACCTGGTCTTCAAGACCTGACGTGACTTCAGCTCCTGGGTTTTAAGAGGCGGGGAGGGCGATCAGGGACTTCTGACGGGACGCGACGCCGCTGCCCGGCTCCTCCGTCACATAGCCGGCCGAAAGGTAGAGCGTGCGGCCGTGGGTGACGGGGTAGGGGTCGGAGCCGACCCAGGCCTTCGAGGGAGTGGGACGGTAGCGGCGGACCACGCTCCGGGCGCCGGTGTCCGGGTCGAAGCGCACCAGGGTGGCAGCGTCATGGACGTTCCCGGCGACGTAGGCGAGGATGTCGTCCGACTCCGAGGCCACCAGGTGGAAGGTCTGCAGGTATCCGGTGGCCCGCTCCTCCCACAGGCGCTTGCCGGTCGTCAGGGACCAGGCCGCCATGCGGTTGTTGTCGTCGGGGTCGTCCTCCCCCCGGTCCAGCGTCATGATGAGCTTGTCGTCCTTGACCTGGACGTCGGAGGCGGGCGCGCTGCCGTCGTCCGAGAGGGAGTAGCGCCGCTTGGGCTCGCCTTCTAGGCGGGTGCGGACGGCCCCGTCGTCCCCGAGGACGACCAGGCTCATGCTCGCGAAGGGCCGGGCGGGGTCGTCGACGACGACCGGCGAGGTGGCCAGGACCTGGGCGTCCGTGCCGTGCTCGCCCAGCTTGTGGCGCCACTTCGCGCGGCCCGTGGCGGGGTCGGCGGCCTCCGCGTACGAGGCCGTGTCCGTGCTGCCGGTGAGGCAGCGCCGGATGCGGACCAGCTGCTTGCCGCCGGTGTAGGACCGGCCCCGGCAGGTGTCCTTGTCGCCGGTGCCCTCGTACAGGCCCTTGTCGCCGTCCTTCCACAGCTGCTCGCCGTCGCTCACCCGGAACGCCGTGGTGAGGCGGCCGCCGGCCGAGACGACCACCACGTCACCGCTGCGGGCGATCCGGGGCGTGTTGTCGGAGGCCCACTCGTCGGGGTCGAGGCGGTGCTCCCACAGGGTGCGGCCGGACGTCAGGTCGACGGCGTAGAAGGTGTGGCACTCGTCCCCCGAGCCGCGGCCGAGGACGGCGATGCCGCCCGCCGAGTCGGTCGACGCCTGGCACATGACGCTGCCCGAGCCGGGGGTGGGGGCCTCCCACAGCCGCTTGCCGCTCTTCGGGTCGAGACCGACGACGCGGTCCGGAAGCGCCTTGACCACGGCCTTCTCGGTGAACCACAGGCCGCGGATCATCCTCGGGTGTTCGAGCCCGGAGGGGGTGTACGGCAGGGTCCACGACGGGGTCCGGCTGCCGCCGGCGCGCACGGCCTTGTTCGAGGCCAGGAACAGCCAGACCCCGGCGCCCAGAGACGCGACGAGGAGCAGCGCGACCGCCGCGGCGAGGACGATCAGCCCCGTGCGCCGCGGGGTGGCGGCGGGCACGGGTGGCGGCGGGCCCATGGGTGCCGGTGGCGCTGCCGGCATCTGTGGCACCGGCGGCAGCGGCGGCACCGGCGGCGCTATGACGAAGTCGTCCGCGCCCGCGCCGGTTCCTGTGTCCGTGTCCGTACTCGTACTCGTGCTCGTGTCCTTGTGCTTCGGAGGCTCGCCCATCCGGCTTCGGGTCTCCCTTTCTCCAGCAATTCTCCGGCAATAAAGGAACATTCATACCAAGTCAGGTTTCCCGGCGGCCCGCCGGGCGGGGTGCGGGCGCCGGGTGCGGCGCAGGACGGGCCGCCTACGAGGCGTTCCTGCGCATCGGTGCGAGCAGGGTGAGGTGCGCGCCGGGCCGGGTGCCCGGGCGGCCTTCGCGGCGGCCGTTCGTCGTGCGGTAGACGTCCACGGGGCCGGCGGGGCGCCAGTGCTGGCCGAGCCGCTTGGCGGTGTACATCGCCTCGTCCGCGCCCCGCAGCAGGTCCGGCAGGCCCGCGCCGGGCCGGTGGCTGGTGCGGCAGACGCCGATCGAGGCGCGCGGGGAGAGCGTGACGCTGTCGGTCTCCAGGGGCGCCGAGAGGCGTGCGGAGAGGCTGTACGTGAGCTCCGAGTCCAGGTCGGCGTCCGGGGCGAGGCGCACCACGGCGGTGAACTCGTCGCCGCCCAGCCGCGCCGCGAAGCCGCCCCGCTCCCGGCACCACAGGGACAGGCGCCGCCCGACGGCCGCGATGACCTCGTCGCCGACGGCGTGCCCGTGCGTGTCGTTGATCTGCTTGAAGCCGTTGAGGTCGAGCAGCAGCACGGCGGCGTGCGGCCGCTTCACGGCCCGCTGCGCCCGGTGGGTGAACTCCTCGCGGCGCATGAGGCCGGTGAGCGGATCGGTGCGGGCGGTGCGCAGGCGGCGGACGAGGACGAGGGCGTGGGCGGCCCATCCGAGCGTCGGGGCGGCTATCGGTAAGGCCTGGAGCAGGAGGTTCATGGGGCACCTTCCGGAGCGTAAGAGGCGGCCCGTCGCATCCCTCGCCGTGGACGTCGGCAACGCCGTCGCGGTGGGGCGCGAGCGGGCCGGTGGGTGGGTCCGGTCATGCTGGAGATCCCCCGTTTCCCCGTGTTCGCCTCTGGCGGGCGCCCGCCGTCCGGCGGCAGGCTGGGCAGTCGCAGTCCGTGCCGTTACGGGAAAGGAGATCCACCGTGAGCCCGCAGCAGACCCGCGTCTCACGCGTCGCCCTCACCCCCGGCGCCGCGCGCCTCCTGCGCCTCCTCCGCGAGCGCCACGGCCCCCTGATGTTCCATCAGTCCGGCGGCTGCTGCGACGGCAGCTCGCCGATGTGCTATCCCGAGGGCGAGTTCCGGACGGGCGCCTCGGACGTGCTCCTGGCGGAGCTGCCGGTTGCGGGCGTCGCGGAGCCGGTCGGCTTCTGGATGTCCGCGGAGCAGTTCGAGCGCTGGCGCCACACGCACCTGACCGTGGACGTGGTGCCCGGCCGCGGCAGCGGCTTCTCGCTGGAGGCGCCGGAGGGCCTGCGCTTCCTGCTGCGGTCACGGCTGCTGACGGACGACGAGGCGCGCAGCCTCGGCGAGGGCACCGGCGGGCGCGGCGGCGGCCGCGGCCCGCTCCGTCAGGACGCCGCGTCCACCAGCGACAGCGTGTGCAGCCGCTCCGGCGGGCCCGGCCGCGCGTAGTACCAGCCCTGCGCGGTGTCGCAGCCGAGCACCCGCAGGTGCTCCGCCTGCGTGCCCGTCTCCACCCCTTCGACCGTCACCGACAGGTCGAGGGTGTGGGCGAGCGAGACGATCCCTTCGACGATCTTCACGTCGACCGGGTCCGCGGGCGCGCACTGCATGCCGCGGGTGAAGGAGCGGTCCAGCTTGAGCGTGCTGACGGGCAGCCGGCGCAGGTAGGAGAGGTTGGAGTAGCCGGTGCCGAAGTCGTCCAGGGCGATGTCCACGCCCAGGTCGGCGAGCTGGCGCAGCGGCCGCAGCTCCTCCTCGTCGGCGCCGATGAGGGCGTTCTCGGTGACCTCCAGGCACAGGGCCGACGGGTCGAGGCCGGAGCTGTCGAGGACGGCGACGGTGTCGGCGACGAGCGCGGGGTGACGCAGCTGCGACGGCGAGAGGTTGACGTTGACGCGCAGGGGCCCCTCGCCCGTGCCCTCGGCCCGCCAGGCGCGGGCCTGCCGCGCGGCCTCCTGCAGCACCCAGCGGCCGAGGGGCACGATGAGGCCGGTGCTCTCGGCGAGGGGGATGAACTGGTCCGGGCCCAGCACGCCGTGCACGGGGTGCAGCCAGCGCACGAGCGCCTCGGCGCCGCGCACCGTGCCGTCGGTGAGCCGCACGAGCGGCTGGTACTCGATGAAGAACTCGCCGTTGTCGAGCGCCGCCGGCAGGCAGTTGGTCAGGCTGTGCCGGGCGATGACGCGGGCGTCGGAGTCGGCGTCGGCCAGCTCGTAGCGGTTCCCGCCCGCGGCCTTGGCGCGGTACATGGTGATGTCGGCGCTGCGCAGCACCTCCGCGGGGCCGCACTCGCCGGCCGCGCCGTCCACGATGCCGATGCTGGCCCGTACGGACAGGTCCCGGCCGTCGAGGCGGACGGGCTCGGCGAGCGCGGCGAGCATGCGGCGGGCGAGGGCGGTGGCGTCGCTCTGTGCGGTGGGCCCGGTGAGCAGGGCCACGAACTCGTCGCCGCCGAGCCGGGCGACGAGCTCCGCGGGGGCGCCGGTGCAGGTGCGCAGCCGCTCGGCGACGGCGACGAGCAGCCGGTCGCCCACGGCGTGGCCGAGGCTGTCGTTGACGGCCTTGAAGCCGTCGAGGTCGAGGTAGCAGACGCCGAAGCGGTCGCCGCCGGGGGCGAGGGCGCGGTCGAGGCGCTCGAAGAACATGGTGCGGTTGGGCAGGCCGGTGAGGGCGTCGTGCGTGGCCTCGTAGCGCAGCTGCTCGTGCAGCAGGCGGCGCTCGGTGATGTCCTCCATGAGGGCCAGCTGGTACTGGGGGCGGCCGTGGGCGTCGCGCAGCAGGGCGACGGACAGGTCGGTCCACAGGACGCTGCCGTCGCCGCGGTAGTAGGCCTTCTCGACGCGGTAGTAGTCGCGCTCGCCGCGTACGAGCTCGCTGTAGAGGCCCCACACGTCGGGCGAGTCGTCGGGGTGGACCATCTCGCCCACGTTCCGGCCGGTGACGTCGGCGGGGCGGGTGCCGAACATCCGGCTGAGGGCCTCGTTGACGTCCATGATGCGGCCCTCCACGTCCGCGATGCCGACGCCTATGGCCGCGCCCTCGAACACGGCGCGGAAGCGCTCCTCGCTGGTGTGCAGGGCGCGCTCGGTCTCGGCCTGCGCGGCGAGGGCCGCCCGGGAGAGGGCCTCCTGCTCGGCGAGGGTCCGCTCGCGCAGGGCGCGGGCGAAGCCGGCGGCGAGGTGGTGCTGCAGGCGGGCGCAGCGGCGCCGGGCCTCTTCGTCCGTCAGGTGCCGGCCGGGCGGGCAGTACGTCAGGAGGTAGGAGTCGATCGCGCCGAGGAGCGGGGGGAGGGCGTCGGGTTCGGTGCAGTGCGCGCGGACGATCGCGGCGCCGGCCTCGGCGGCGGGGGCGGGGTCGAAGGGCTCGGAGCGCAGCGCGGCGCGGAGCCGGCCGGCGAGCGGGACGAGGTGGTCCTCGAACTCGGCGCGGGTCATGGAGGTCGCCGTCGCCGGGTAGACGGCCCGGCTCCAGACGGCGGCGAAGCGGCGCAGGGCGGCGTCGCCTCCCGGCGGGGGGAGGACGGCGGCGGGCTCGGCGCCGCCGGCACCGCCGGATGCGGCCGCGCCCGGCGAGGCGTCACCCGGTGGCGCTTCCGCATCCCGCACCATCTGTGCGTGGACGTTGCGTGCCCCCGGCCGCCGCCTCGTGCCCGGAACCACGTCCGAACTCCCGATCCCCACCCCGACCTCGGTTCCGCTTCCGCTTCCGCTTCCGTTCCTGGTCCCGCTTGTGATTCCGCTTCGGGTTCCGCTTGTGTCTTCGGTCTCGGCCTCACTCCCCCGGTGAGGCCCTGTGACTTCTGCCCCGGCGGAACCGCCGGTAATCGAACTTGTCGTTCCGTCTCCGGATCCGCTCGGCTCGCCGCCGGGCGGTGTCGAGGTCATGGTTTGCGCCCCACGCCCGCGAAGCCCACGTACATGGCCGGGTCCTCGGCCGCCGCGGCGGGCGCGTCCGCCGGGTCCGGCCGCCAGTCCGGCATGGCCACGAGCCCCGGCTCGGCCAGCTCGAAGCCGTCGAAGAACCGCGCCACGTCCCGGTACGAGCGCATGAGCAGCGGCGAGCCCACGTTGCGGTAGACGCCCTCCACTCCCTGCCCCTCCTCGGGCCTGATCGGACCCGTGTCGGTCGTCGCGTGCGTGAGGACGAGCAGGCTCCCCGGCGCGAGCGCGTCGCGCAGCTCGGCCACCGCCGCCCAGGGGTCGTCCTGGTCCTCCACGAAGTGCAGGACGGCCACGAGCAGCAGGGCGACCGGCCGGTCCAGGTCGAGGAGCCTGCCGACCTCGTCACTGGTCAGGATGTCATGGGGCTTGCGGAGGTCCGCGGGCAGGACGGCGGTGCGCGGGTCGCCCTGCAGCACGGCCCGGCCGTGGGCGACGGCCACGGGGTCGTGGTCGACGTAGACGACGTGCGCGTCCGGGTCCGCGGCCTGCGCGATCTCGTGGACGTTGCCGAAGGTCGGGATGCCGGAGCCGATGTCGAGGAACTGGGTGACGCCCTCGCGGACGGCGTGGCGCACGGCCCGCCGCATGAAGGCCCGGTTGGCCTGCATGATCTTCGGCAGCCCGGGATAGGCCTCCATGGCCCGCCGGGCGGCTTCCCGGTCGACCTCGAAGTTGTGCGAGCCGCCCAGGTAGTAGTCGTAGATCCGGGACACGCTCGGCACGGAGGGGTCGATGCCCGGGGGGACCCAGGTGGGGCGCTCCATCAGTTCGTTGCTCCAGCTCGTCTCGGGGACATGTGAGCAGAGGCTACTGATCATTCGTTCGAATGGAAGCGTCAAACGGAAATCGGTGATCCGCATGCAGCCGGCACCCGCCCTCGTCCGCACGGTGCCGATCATGCCAATAAATGACCATGAGGGGAAATATGCGCTGATGCAGGCGGCCCCGCATCGGTGCGGCCCGGGGGCGGAAGGCCCCCGGGACGGGCGCCGGCCCGGGAGGGGGCGTCAGCCGCGCGGCTCGCGCCACATGGGCCACATCCGCGGCCCGTCCGGCAGGTCTATGGGCGTACCGGTGAAGACGAAGCCGAGGCGCTCGTAGAGCGCCTTGCTCCGGGCGTTGCTCGCCTCCAGGTAGGCCGGCACGCCCTCGCGGTCGCACCGGTCGAGGACGGGCGCGAGGAGCGCCCTGCCTCTGCCCTCGCTGCGCCGCCCGGGCGCGGCGACGATGGTCGGCAGGTAGTAGTGCGAGCGGTCGCCGGGGTGCGCCGCCTCCGTCAGCTCGCCGACGATGCGCGCGCGGTCGTTGCCGGGGGCGGCCAGCGCCAGCTGCCGGCCGATCTCGTCGTCGCCCTCGCCGCCGCCACCGCCCTCGCCCGGCTCCTCCGCCCGTACCGGTATCCACAGCGCCGCCGCCGAGAGGTCGTCCGTCACGTCGACCCACCCGGCCCGCAGCGCCGCGTCCAGGAACACCCCGAAGAAGCGGGGGTGGACGGCGCGCCGGTGCTCCTCGTCCGGGAAGACCCAGCAGCTGACGGGGTCCTCCATGAAGGCCTCGCCGATCAGCAGGCTGATCGCGTCCCGCTCCTCCGGCCGGGCCCGGCGGACCTCCGGTACGACGGCGGCTGCAGTGGTCTGATGCACAGTCATGGTTCCTTCCGTACGGGCGTACGACGCACACGTCTGTCGGCGCCGATCGTACGGAGGTGCGCCCTCCGCGCGTCAGCGGATCCCCAGCTCCCGCAGCACCCGGCGCTGCCGCTCCTCCGGCGCGGCGGGGAAGTAGAGGTAACAGACGCCGCCCGAACCGCTCCTGACCTCGCCCTGGGCGTTGCGGCGCTTGGTCCGCAGCCAGATGTTCTCGAACTGCCGGCGCTTGTAGACCCGCCGGACCGCCGCGTTCGAGGGGCTGGCCGGGTCGTTGGCGACCACGTCGCCGTCCGCGGTGAAGCCGACGACGCACATCAGGTGCCCGGCGGTGCCGTAGCCGGCCCCGTCGAGCTCGGCGGCGAGGAAGGACTGGGAGGTGATGACGGGGATCCCGGCGCGGATGAGCTTCTCGGCGTCGCCGAGCGAGTGCAGCCGCGTGACGACCGCCTGCATGTCCCGGTACGTCGCCGCGTAGGCCGCGTTGAAGGGCCAGTTGCCGCATCCCTTGTACTGGTGGTCGTAGGTGAAGCGGGCGGCGTGACAGACCTGCGGATCGGCGTAGGCGGGGTTCACCCAGGCGAGGTCCGCGGCCGTGGGCCTGCGGCCCCAGTACTCCAGGACCATCTGCGAGGAGGTCGGGCTGCACCACGCCTCGCCGCCGTTGTCGTACTCCGGGTACTGGCCCTTGTGGATCTCCTGCGAGTAGCGCGGGACGGGCAGTTCGTGCCCGGCGCCCGGCCCCGGCACGGAGGCGGGCACGGTGAAGCGGTCGGGGATGTCGGAGCCCATCACGCCCAGCCGCCACACGGTGGGCGTGAGGCGGGTGCCCGGCCGGCGGAAGAGCGTCAGGCGCGCCTCGTACGTGGCGATGCGCAGCCCGGTGGCGGGCTTGTCGACGGCGAGGGTGTCGGTGCTGACGCTGCTGCGGCCGTCGCCCTGGCCGTCGACGGAGGTGCGGCGGATGTCGCCGGGCGCGTCCCCGGCCGTCCAGCGGCCCATGACGTACCAGGGCGTGCGGGTGCCGTCCGTGTACGTGCCGCGCACCTCGGTCTGGAGCCAGGTGCCGGCGGGCGCGTGGGCGTTCCAGGACGCGATGACCTCGCTCGCGGGGGCGGGCGGGGTGTGCGGCGGCGAGGTCCAGGTGGCGTACTCCCAGACGGCCTTGGTGCCGGTGTGCGGGTCGGTGTGCTCCAGGGTGCCGGCGGGGCGGTCGATGACCAGGCCCGTGCGGTGCCCGCCGCCGGCGCGGGTGCCGCCGGCGGTGCCCCGCTGCCAGTCGCCGCGGGAGGTCCAGGCGTGGTAGTCGACGGGCGCTCCGTCCGGGCGGCGGGACGGGCCCGAGGGGCCCGGGGCACCGGAGGAGGCGAGGGCGAGGGAGCGGGAAGAGGCGGCCGCGAAGGACGTGGCGGCCGCGGCGCCCAGGGCGGCGGCGAGCACGGTGCGGCGGGGCGTGGGTCTGCTGGACATGGCGCTGGTCCCCCAGTCGTCTGCGGATGGGGCGCGCGGGGATCCGCCGCGCGCCGGTGCGTGCCAGTGATTCCCCGTGCGGCCGGTCCCGATGCCGCCGGTGCGCGGGAAGGGGCCGTTGGAGGAGGGCCGCGGGCCGCCCGCCCGGGCCGGGGCGTCAACACGGCTCCCTCACGGGTCCCGCCATAGGGTGGAACGGTGTGCGCTCATCCCCCTTCCGTCCCGCACGGCCCCCCCGGCCGCCACGGCCCCGCCTCCTTCGAAGGCCTCGCCCCCTGGCTGCTGACGCTCCCTCCGTCGCTCGGCTCCGTACGGCTGGTGGCCGTGGACGGGCACGCCGGATCCGGGAAGAGCACGTTCAGCGGACGGCTCGCGGCGGCGCTCGGCGGGGCGCCCGTCCTGCACCTGGACGACCTCGCGACGCACGAGGAGCTGTTCGCGTGGACGGACCGGCTGCGCGAGCAGGTGCTCGCTCCCCTGGCCCGCGGGGAGACGGCGCGCTTCCGGGCGTACGACTGGGTGGCGCGGCGCTTCGCCGGCGAGCGGGAGATCGGGCCGGAGCCGGTCGTGCTCGTGGAGGGGGTCGGGGCGGGGCGCCGCGCGCTGCGGCCCGACCTCGCGTGCCTGCTGTGGATGGAGTTGCCTCATGAGCACTCCTGGGAAAGGGGTCAACTCCGTGACGGCGCGGAGCTCTCCGATTTCTGGGACGGCTGGATGCGGGCGGAGCGCGAGCACTTCGCCGCCGATCCGACGCGCCCGTACGCAGAACTGCTGATTCTTCAGCGGGACGGGGGATACGAGGTGCTGCCGGGACCGGGCGGGACGGCGCGCACCGCTCCCGGACGCCCCCGATAGTCACGCTCCGTGAGCGACTCCGGGCGGTCCGGGCGGGATCCCCGCCCGATCCCCGGCACTTACGCCAACTCCGCTTGACCGACGGGGCGTACAGGACTTACGTTCTCATTGTGCGGCCCGTACGGGCCGTCCGCGGACGCGAAGCCCCCGGTTGTTCCCCCGTGATCGGGGGCTTCGTACCCCTCCGGAATCCTCCTTATGGGCGCTTTGCTCCACCATCCCCCTCACCCTGTGTGACCATTCAACGGACTGGCCGGCCGCGCCCGCGAAACCACTTCTCGCGTCGTTTCTCGTCGTTTCCCGCTGCCTCTTCACCGCCCTCGGCCCCGAACGGCGATGCGGCACCCTTCGGCCCGGACCAACGGCGCAGGTACGATGCGACTCGGTGCACCTATCGGCGGGTGCACTGGCACACACTGGTCAACTCCCGTCCACAGCACAGCGGTTCGGCAAGGCGCGCCCGGCACTCGCCGGGCAGCACGCTACGGGGGCACGGTTTGTGGGGGACGTGATGGATTTCGGCATGCAGGGCCCACCCGCCCCGGCCGATCTCGCCTGGCTGCGCGCCGTCGACGCCTACACCATGGGCGCGTACGCACAGGCCGAGGAGGAGTTCCGGGCAGCGGTCCGGGCGGACCCCGGCATGGCCGACGCGTGGCTCGGCCTGCACGCGCTGCGGGCCGACACCACGACCGCGCTGCTGCGCATGTTCCGCCACCGGGACCGGTTCGGCGAGCAGCGCACGCGCCACCGCCGCACCCTCAACTCCTGGTACTGGCTCGGCTGGTGGGTCCAGCCCGTCCTGGAGACCGGCCGCGACCTGCTCCTCGCGCACGCCTCGCACTGGCTCGACGGCCGTCACGTGCCCGAGCTGGACCGCGCGCTGGCCGGCTGCCCGCCCGTCGAGACCGACCCCCAGGCCCGCTTCCTGCACGCCTGCCGCGCCTACCTCGTCAAGGACTGGGAGCAGCTGCTGCGGCACACCGAGCCGCTGCTGGACGATCCGCTGCTCGGCATCGAGGCCGGCCTGTTCGGCGGCATGGCCCGCGTGCGGCTGGAGATGTACGGCCAGGCCGAGCCGCTGCTGGCCGCCGCGCTGATGCGCTGCCGCAGCGAGCAGCCCCAGCGCAAGGAGCTGCGCTACTGGCTCGCGCGCGCCCACGAGGGCACCGGCCGCAGCGCCGCCGCGCTCCCCCTCTACCGGGCCGTGCACCGCGTGGACCCGGCGTTCATGGACACCTCGGCGCGGCTGACCGCCATCGCCGACGGGGACGGCCTGGAGCAGGAGCTGGACCTGGCGCCGGTGCCGCTGGGCGGGCCCGCCGAGGAGCCGGCCGCACCGCCCCCGCCCGCCGCCTCCGCCGACGCGGCGGCCGACGCCCCGGACGTCCTCGACGGGCGCGACGTGCTCACCGGCACCGACCCCGGCCCGGCCGGCACCGCGCAGGCGGACGCCGGGCCCGACGACGTGCGGCGGAAGGTGCGCGTTCCCGCCCAGTCCGGCGGGAAGGCCGCGGCCGGGCCCTCCGACCCCGTGCTCCTGGCCAAGGCCCTCGCCGAGCTGGAGCGGATGGTCGGCCTCGAACCGGTCAAGCGGCAGGTGCGGGCGCTGTCCGCGCAGCTGCACATGGCCCGGCTGCGGGCCGTCCAGGGCCTGCCGGTGCAGCCCCCCAAACGGCACTTCGTCTTCTCCGGCCCCTCGGGCACCGGCAAGACCACCGTCGCCCGCATCCTCGGCCGGGTCTTCTACGCCCTGGGCCTGCTCGGCGGGGACCACCTGGTGGAGGCCCAGCGGGCCGACCTCGTCGGCGAGTTCCTGGGCCAGACCGCGGTCAAGGCCAACGAGCTGATCGACTCCGCGCTCGGCGGCGTGCTCTTCGTGGACGAGGCCTACAGCCTCTCCAACTCGGGCTACAGCAAGGGCGACGCCTACGGCGACGAGGCGCTGCAGGTGCTGCTCAAGCGCGCCGAGGACAACCGCGACCGGCTGGTGGTGATCCTCGCCGGCTACCCCGAGGGCATGGACCGGCTGCTGGCCGCCAACCCCGGCCTCGGCTCCCGCTTCACCACCCGCGTCGACTTCCCCAGCTACCGGCCCGCCGAACTCACCAGCATCGGCGAGGTGCTGGCGGCGGAGAACGGCGACAGGTGGGACGAGGAGGCCCTGGAGGAGCTGCGCAGCATCAGCGCGCACGTGGTCGCGCAGGGCTGGATCGACGAGCTGGGCAACGGCCGCTTCCTGCGCACCCTGTACGAGAAGAGCTGCGCGTACCGCGACCTGCGGCTCTCGGGCTATCCCGGCACGCCGACGCGCGACGACCTGGCCACGCTGCGGCTGCCGGACCTGATGCAGGCGTACGGGGAGGTGCTGTCGGGGCCGGGCTGGGGAGCGCGGCGGGGCGGGTCTCGCGACCCGCAGGATCCGTCCTCCACGTGACGGTTGCGGCCGCCTCCGATTCCGCCGGACCCTCGCCGCGGGGGCTTGCCACCGCGGCGGCGGGATTTTGACGGCCGTTGCGGCCTGGGCACTGCTGTCGCCGTCGCGGCCGGCACTCTTCTTCCGCCGCGACGGCGAGGAACCACGACGGCGCAGTCCGGCGGTGCCGGGACCGCCTTAGCCCGCGTCCTTCTCCCCCGCGGCAGCGGACCCCGCGGCAGCGACGTCGTAGCTGCTCGTGCCCTCGTCCAGGAGGGGTTCCTGCGTCTTGAGGTGGGCCGGGGCCAGGGCGCGCAGGACGTGGTAGCCGGAGAGGACGACGATCGTGCCCAGGGCGATGCCGCTGAGCTCGAAGTTGCTGCTGATCTTCAGGCTGACGCCGCCGATGCCGATGATGACGCCCGCGGCGACGGGCACCAGGTGCAGCGGGTTGCGCAGGTCGACCTTGTTGTGGACCCAGATCTGCGCGCCGAGCAGGCCGATCATGCCGTAGAGGATGACGGTGATGCCGCCGAGCACGCCGCCGGGGATCGCGGCGACGACGGCGCCGAACTTCGGGCAGACGCCGAAGAGCACGGCGAAGCCGGCCGCGGCCCAGTAGGCGGCGGTGGAGTAGACCCGGGTGGCCGCCATGACGCCGATGTTCTCGGAGTACGTGGTGTTGGCGGGGCCGCCGACCGCGGTGGAGAGCATGGTCGCGAAGCCGTCCGCGGAGATCGCCGTGCCGAGCTTGTCGTCCAGCCGGTCACCGGTCATCTCGCCGACGGCCTTGACGTGGCCCGCGTTCTCGGCGACGAGCGCGATGACGACGGGCAGCGCCACCAGCGCGGCGGACCAGCCGAAGCTCGGCGCGTGCAGCGAGGGCAGGCCGATCCAGTCGGCCTTGGAGACGCCGGACAGGTCGAGGCGCCAGTGGTCGACGGCCTCGGTGCCGCCGTTGACCGAGTGGATCTTCCCGAAGAGACGGTCGAAGAGCCAGGAGATCGCGTAGCCGAACACCAGCCCGAGGAAGATCGCGACGCGCGACCAGAAGCCGCGCAGGCAGACCACGGCGAGGCCGGTGAAGAGCATCGTCAGCAGCGCCGTCCACTGGTCCTGCGGCCAGTACGTGCGGGCCGTGACCGGCGCCAGGTTGAAGCCGATCAGCATGACCACGGCGCCCGTGACGACGGGCGGCATCGCAGCATGGATGATCCGCGCCCCGAACTTCCTGACGACCAGGCCGCTCAGCAGGAGCGCCACGCCGACCACGAAGATCGCGCCGGTCACGGCCGCGCTGCCGCCGCCCTGCGCCCGGATGATCGCGGCGACGCCGACGAAGGAGAGGCTGCACCCCAGGTAGCTGGGCACCCGGCCGCGGGTCGCGAGGAGGAAGAGGACGGTCGCGACGCCCGACATCATGATCGCGAGGTTGGGGTCCAGGCCCATGAGGACCGGGGCGACGAACGAGGCGCCGAACATCGCGACCACGTGCTGGGCGCCGAGCCCGGCGGTGCGCGGCCACGAGAGCCGTTCGTCCGGCCGGACGACGGCGCCCGGGGCGGGGGTGCGCCCGTCACCGTGCAGGGTCCAGCGCACGCCGAGGCCCATGGATGCTCCCGAAAGGTCGAGTGGGGGGTGATCCGGTTCATGCTAAGCCGGGCCGGGCGGTGCTCCGGTCCACCGCCCCCCGGGGCGGCAGCCCGCCGGCCCGCCGCGGGCCTCGCGCGGATTTGCTGCAACCGGCGCAATCAGTCGCCCGTAGGACTGTATGACCGGTTTCCCATGCTGTTCTCCGCCTCCCGCACGGTATCGGTGTCATTGTCCGATTCCTGCAACTCAGGAGACACATATGCGTAAGCTCGCCGGCCGCGCAGCGGCCGCTGCCATCATCGCCGCAGTCGCCATCGTTCCGGCCGCAGGGGTGGCGCAGGCCGCCCCCGCCACGCCGGCGGTCCAGGCGTGGGACGACGACCACGACCGTGACAACGGCCGTGACCACGGCCGCGACCACGACAACGGGCGCGACCACGGCCGTGACCACGGCCGCGACCGTGACTGCGACCACGGCCGCGACCACCACGGCCGGGGCCACCACGACCACGGCGGCTGGGGCCACGGCCACCACGGCGGCTGGGGCCACCACCGCGACTGCGACGACGACTGGGGCTGGGACAGCTGGGGCTGGGGCGGCGGCTGGGGCATCCTCGGCGGCATCCTCTGACCGCACCACCACGGCACCTCCACGGAACGGGCTGTGGCGACGGACCCCTGTGGTCCGCCGCCCGGCCCGTCCGGCGTTTCCCCTCCCGGCGGATCGCGGCAGCGTACGGGTCCGGTGACCACGGATTCCGCCGGACCCTCGCCGTCGCGGCACATCGCCGTCGCGGCGGGGCGATCCGGCCCCGCCGACCGGACCGGCTCCCTCGGGCGCTTCCCGGCTCACTCCGTCTTCGACGGCTCCCGCAACCGCGCCGCAACGGCAGCCCCTTTCGGCGTCCGCAGCACTCCCGCCCCCGCGACCAGCCCCGCCGCCAGGACCGTGACCAGGACGAACGACGTCACGAGCGAACTGGCCGCGGCGATCTGGCCGATGGCCGCCGGGGCCACGAGCCCCGACGTGTAGGTGATCGTCGCGACGCCCGCGATGGCCTGGCTCGGTGCCGGCCCGCTGCGCCCCGCCGCCGCGAAGGCCAGCGGGACGACGACGGCGACGCCCACGCCGATGAGGGCGAACCCGGCGACGGCGGACGGCACTCCCCGCGCCGTGACCACCAGCAGCCCGCCGGCCGCGGCCAGCACCCCGCTCGCGCGCACGGTCCGCACGGGCCCGAAGCGCCGCACGGCCGGGTCGCCCGCGAACCGGGCGAGGGCCATCGTGCACGTGAAGGCCGTGGTGCAGGCGGCGGCCACGCCCGGACCGGAGCCGAGGACGTCCTTGAGGTAGACCGCCGACCAGTCCAGGCTCGCGCCCTCGGCGAAGACCGCGCAGAAGCCCACGGCGCCGATGACCAGCGCCGCGCGCGGGGGCAGCGCGAACCGGGGCGGCGGGTGCTCGTCGCGGGCGGCGCGCAGGTCGAGGGCCCAGTGGCAGGCCGCCGCCCCCAGCACGGCCAGGACGGCGGCCGCACACCCCAGGTGGATCCGGGCGTCGAGGTCCGCGTGCGCGGCGGCCGTGCCGGCGGCCGAGCCCGCGAGCGTGCCCGCGCTCCACATTCCGTGCAGGCCCGACATGATCGAGCGGCCCAGCCGCTCCTCGGTCTCCACGCCGAGCGCGTTCATGGCGACGTCCGCCATGCCGGCCGTCGCGCCGTAGACGGCGAGCGCCCCGCAGAGCGCGGGCAGCCCCGGCGACAGGGCGGGCAGCGCCACGGAGGCGCACCACAGCACGATGAGGAGGCGCAGCGCGGCCCGGGAGCCGAGGCGGTGGCTGATGCGGCCGGCGAGCGGCATGGCGCACGAGGAGCCGGCGGCGGGGAGGACGAGCGCGAGGCCCAGCGCCCCGGCCCCGAGGTCCAGGTGGCTCTGGATCCAGGGGATGCGGGTGGCGAAGCTGCCGGTGACCGCGCCGTGCACGGCGAACACCGCGGCCACGGCGAACCGTGCGCGGCGCAGCCGGCCGTCGTCGGTACGGCCCGGGTCCCGCTCGCTGACGCCCATGGGCTCCCATCCTTCCGGACGGGGCCCGCGCGGGTCGAGCCCGCGC
>NZ_JBPQTW010000068.1:0-29694 GCF_051386535.1 Streptomyces sp. URMC 127 | reverse complement strand
CAGGGGAGAACGCTTCTGACCCTGCGGGCCCGGCCCTGCCGACCGCCGTTGCGGCGCCGGCAAGAAACTGCCCGCCGCAGCGGTGAGCAACCACCCCGTACGTGTTCGGCGGTGCCGGAGCAAGCGCGGCCCCGCGGGGCCACTCAGCCCCGCGCAGCGTCCTCGTACGCCGCCCGCAGTTCCTCGTTGAGCGTGCGCTGGAAGGCCGTGACCAGGGCCTGGATCACGAGGGGCTGCATATGGGCCGAGAGGGACTTCATCGCGGCGACGTCCGGCGCCCGCGTCTCCACCTCGTCGCGGAAGAGCCGCGACAGCTCCCGCGCGGTGGCGCGGGCGTGTTCGAGCAGCACCGTGCGGGCGGCCAGGATCGTCTCCGGTGCGATCGGCACGTCCAGGAGCCGGACGCCCAGGTGGAGGAGGCCCGGGTCGACCCGGAAGCCCTCGCCGGAGGCGTCCCGCTCCAGGACGTTCATCGCGGCGAGCCGGTCGACGTCCTCCTCGGTCAGGGCGCGGCCGGCCCGCCGTTCCAGCTCCTCCCGCCCGGTCTCCTCGGCCCCGTCGGGCATCCAGGAGGCCACGAGGGCGCGGTGGATGGCCAGATCCTGGGCGCTCAGGCCCTCGGGGAGCCGGCTGAGGTAGCGCTCGATGGCGGCGAGGGTGAGGCCCTGGTGCTGGAGCTCCTCGATGAGGGCGAGCCGGGAGAGGTGGCCGGGCCCGTAGCGCCCGACGCGGCGGGGTCCGAGCTCGGGCGGCGGCAGCAGCCCGCGGGTGCTGTAGAAGCGCACGGTCCGGACGGTCACTCCCGCCCGGGCGGCCAGCTCGTCCACCGTCAGGGCCGGCTCGCAGGACCCCGTCTCCGCCTCCGTGGCCATGGGCGGCACCTCGCTCTCTGTTCCGCACCGGTCGGTGCTGAACAGTATTGCTGTGCCACCAGTGCTGTGAAACCGGGAGCGGCCCGCCCCACGCACGAAGGCGCGGGGCGGGCGAGCGCGGTCAGTGCCGGTGGGCGCGCTCCGCTTCCTGGATCTTCTTCCAGGACTTGGGCGGGATCAGCCCGGACGTCACGGACTTCTTCGCCTTCGCGGCCCCGCCGTCGGCGGCGGGAGCCGGCAGCGTGGAGGGCTTCGACGGCTGGAACAGCCAGGTGTCGAAGAGCGGGGCGAGCTGCTTGCCGGAGGCCTTCTCGGCGAACTTCACGAAGTCCTGGACGGAGGCGTTGCCGTACCGGTTCTCGGTGGGCCACTGCTTGAGGATCGCGAAGAACGTCTTGTCCCCGACGGTGTTGCGCAGCGCCTGCAGGGCGATCGCCCCGCGGTTGTAGACGGCGCGGTCGAACTGCCGGTCGGCGCCCGGGTCGCCCGGCTTGACCTTCCAGAAGGCGTTGTCGGCGGGGATGCTGTTGTAGACGTACTCGGCGAGCTCCTGGGCGGTGCCCTCGCCCTCCTTCTCCGACCACAGCCACTGGGCGTAGGTGGCGAAGCCCTCGTTCACCCAGATGTCGCGCCAGTCCTTGACGGAGACGCTGTCGCCGAACCACTGGTGGGCGAGTTCGTGCACGACGATCGACTGGTTGGCGCCGCTCGCGAACGACGAGGGGCTGTAGAAGGGCCGGGTCTGGGTCTCCAGGGCGTAGGAGGACGTCACGTTCGGCACGTACCCGCCGACGGCGGTGAAGGGGTACGGGCCGAAGACCGTGCTCTCCCAGTCGGTGATCTCGGCGGTGCGCTCGATGCTCGCCTTGGCCGACGACAGGTTGTCGCCGAGGTCCTTGCTGTAGGCGTTGACGACCGGCAGGCCGCTCGCCGTCGTGTCCGTGGTGATGTCGAACTTGCCGACGGCGAGGGTCGTCAGATAGCTGGCCTGGGGCTTGGTGGAGCGCCAGTTGTAGCGCGTCCAGCCGAGCTTGGAGGTCTGGGAGGCGAGCACGCCGTTGCTGATGGCCTGGACGTCGTCCGGGACGGAGACGGAGACGTCGTACGTGGCCTTGTCGGTCGGGTGGTCGTTGCTGGGGAACCACCAGGCGGCCGACTCCGGCTCCTGGGCGACGACCCCGCCGTCCGGGGTGCGCTTCCACGCCGAGTAGCCGTTGATCTTCACGGCGGAGGGGACGCCGCTGTAGCGGACCACGACGCTGACGGGCTTGCCCTTCGCCAGGGGCCCGGCGGGCGTGATCTCCAGCTCGTGGGCGCCCGTCTGCTTGTGCGCCGCCTTCTTGCCGCCCACCAGCACCTCGCTCACGTCGAGCGTGAAGTCGAGGTTGAACCGGGACAGCGCCTGGGTGGGCGTGGCGAGCAGGGTCGCCGTGCCCTCCAGCCGGTCCGTCTTCGGCTGGTACTTCAGCCGCAGGTCGTAGTGGGAGACGTCATAGCCGCCGTTGCCGGCGTCCGGGTAGTACGAGTCCCCGGCACCCGGGGCGCCGGGCGTGGCATCCGCCGCCGAGGCCGGGACCGCGAGCAGCAGGAAGGCGGCTGCGGCCGTGCTCGGCACGATGAGTCTCTGACGCACGAATGACTCCAACTCGTAGAGGAGAGCGATCACTCGGAGCCTATGTACTCACCAACCGCAGGGGAATGTCCATGGGGCCTTCCGACATGTGATCGACATGCGCGCGTCACGCCGCGGGACGGCCGTCAACTCCTGAAGTCGCCGTCACCCCTTCTGTTTCCCGCCCCGGCAGCGCTACGGTCCGGCCGTGATCAGACGCCGGCGGGTTGCCCGCATACCCTGGACTTCACTCGTACTGGCGGCCGTGGCCGCCCTGTTGACGGTTCTCGTGGCGCCGCCGGGCGGCGCCCAGGCCGCCCCGCCGCGCCGCGGGGAGAGCACACCGGTCTACTCCTACGACCGCGCGGTCCGCGAATCCGTCTGGGTCGACACCCGGGTCGACGCCGACGGCGACGGCCGCACCGACCGCGTCGCGGTGGACATCATCCGGCCGCGGGAGGCGGCGGAGCAGGGCAGGCGCGTCCCCGTCATCATGGACGCGAGCCCGTACTACTCGTGCTGCGGCCGCGGCAACGAGAGCCAGAAGAAGACCTACGACGCGCAGGGACGGCCGGTCGGCTTCCCGCTCTTCTACGACAACTACTTCGTGCCGCGCGGCTACGCCGTCGTCCTCGTCGACCTCGCGGGGACCAACCGCTCCGACGGGTGCGTCGACATCGGCGGCCGGTCCGACATCGAGTCCGCCAAGGCCGTCGTCGACTGGCTGAACGGCCGGGCGCGCGGGTACGCCACCCGCGGCGGGAGCGATCGCGTCACGGCCGGCTGGACGACCGGGGCCGTCGGAATGATCGGCAAGAGCTACGACGGCACCGTCGCCAACGGCGTCGCGGCGACGGGCGTCGAAGGCCTGAAGACCATTGTCCCCATCGGTGCCATCAGCTCCTGGTACGACTACTACTTCGCCCAGGGCGCGGCGCTCTACGGCAGCGGCCCCGACCGCCTGGCGAGCGGCATCGAGAGCCCGGAGGCGCGCGCCCGCTGCCAGGCCGTACAGCGCGCGCTGGTCGAGGGCGCCCCGCGCAACGGCGACTGGACGCCGCTGTGGGAGGCCCGCGACTACGTCAAGGACGCCGGGAACGTGCGCGCCAGCGTGTTCGCCGTGCACGGCCTGCAGGACCTCAATGTACGGACCAAGCACTTCGGCCAGTGGTGGGACGCCCTCGCGGAGCACGGCGTCGAGCGCAAGGTCTGGCTCTCGCAGACCGGCCACGTGGACCCCTTCGACTTCCGCCGCGAGGCCTGGGTGCCCACCCTCCACCGCTGGTTCGACCACTACCTCCTCGGCTACGACAACGGCATCGAGCGCGAGCCGGCGGCGGACGTCGAGCGCGCTCCCGACCAGTGGGCCACCGACCGCGCCTGGCCGCCGGCCGGCACCCGCGCGACCACGCTGCGCCCGGGCACCGGACCCGTCGCCGGCGTCGGCACGCTCGGCCTCGCGCCCGCCCCGCAGGGCGCCAGCGCCGCGTTCACCGACGACCCGAAGCTGAACGAGAGCGACTGGGCGACCGACATCGACAAGCCCACCCCCGGCAAGGCCGGTTTCGTCACCCCGCCGCTCACGCGCGACCTGCGGCTCTCCGGCTCCTCGGAGGTGACCCTGACGGTCACCCCGTCCACTTCCTCCGCCCACCTGTCCGCCGTCCTCGTGGACCTCGGGCCCGCCACCATCCGTGACTACGCGGACGACGGCGAGGGCATCCGCACCCTGCCCGACCGCACCTGCTGGGGCAGCGGCACCACCGGGGACAGCGCCTGCTACAAGCGCACCGAGGCGACGACGGCGCGGGTCGGCCACACCGTCTTCAGCCGCGGCTGGGCCGACCTCGGCCACTGGGACGGCTCGGGAGAGGGCGGCCCCCTGACCCCCGGCGAGCCGTACACCATGACGCTCGCCCTCGCCGCCTCCGACCACGTCGTCCCGGCGGGCCACCGCCTCGCGCTGATCGTCGCCGGCACCGACAAGGGCCTCATCGAACCGGCCTCCACCACCCCGCACGTGACGGTGGACCTCCGCAACACCTCGGCGAGCCTGCCGCTCGTCGGCGGCTACGGAGCCTTCGTCCGCGCCACCTCGGGCGGCGGGCGCACCGCGCCCGCGGCGCCGCCGCGCGGGCTGGGCGTGCCGTCGCTGACCCACGTGCCGTAGGCGCCGCGGGGACGCCCCCGGGCCGGGCCCGGCGCCGGACGCCGTCCGGTGTCAGGCCCGGCTCCGCGCCAGGAACAGGCTGGTCGTCACGCTCACCCCGGCGCTCCCGCCCGCTTCCTCCACCACCCGGGCCGTTCCCGCAAGGATCCGCTCGCGCACCGCCGCCGGGACGACCCGGTAGCCGGAGAAGGAGGTCAGCAGCTCGATCAGCCCGGCCGCGGAGCGCTCGTGCGCCGATTCGTACAGCCGGTGCTCCAGGCCGGCGAAGCCGCCGTCCGTCTCCATCTCGCGCCACTGCCGCGCCTGCGGGCCGCGCCCGGCCGGGCGGGGGTGCGGATCGAGGAGGGTGTAGGGCGGCACCTCCAGCCCGTGCCGGGCGTGGAGGGCCGTCAGCCGCTCGGCCAGGCGGCGGTCCTGCAGGCGCCAGTGGTTCCAGAAGAGGGCCACCGCCCCGCCCGGGCGCAGGACCGCCCTCGCCCGTGCCCACCGCACCGCCGGGTCGACCCAGTGCCAGGCCTGGGCGCAGTACAGCAGCCCGTAGGACCGGTCCGGCCGCCAGGTCTCGAAGTCGGCCACCTCCACGGCGACGTGCGGCATCCCCGCGCAGTGCCGCCGCAGCACCCGCGCCATCCGCGCGTCCGGCTCGACGCAGGTCACCGGGGTGCCGCGGGCCGCGAAGGCGAGCGTCGCCTTGCCCGTCCCGGCGCCGACCTCGACGGCGGGAACGCCCGCCGGGAGGGCGGCGAAGCCCAGCACGTCCTCGACCAGCCGGTCCGGATAGCCCGGCCGGGCCGCGTCGTACTGCTCGGCGTCGTCACCGAACACCTGCCGCCGTCCCCGGTCGTGCTCCGCGGTCGCCATGCCGCCACTGTAGGGCCCGGTGGCAGGACCCCACAGAGGGCCCCGGCGCCGCGTGGGCGCTGCGCTGCCGGTCACGCGGCCGGCATGCTGCCCGCGCGGCTGCGCGGCCGCGCGCCCGCCGCCGGTCCGGAGGCGGTTCACCCGTCCGGGCCGCCGGAAATCCGGTACGGAAGCACCCGCGCCGCCGGTTAGAGTCGACGGGATATGAGTGCCACCCTCGTCGCCAAGAACCTGGCCGCCGGACACGGCGACCGCACCCTCTTCTCCGGGCTCGACCTCGTCGTCGCCCCCGGAGACGTCATCGGCCTCGTCGGAGCCAACGGCGCCGGGAAGTCCACCCTGCTGCGCCTGCTCGCGGGGCTGGGCCGGGCCGAGGAGGGCGGGATCTCGCTCAGCCCGCCCACGGCCACCGTCGGGCATCTGCCGCAGGAGCCGGACCGGCGGCCCGGCGAGAGCGTGCGCGCCTTCCTGGCCCGCCGCACCGGCGTCGCGCAGGCCCAGGCCGACCTCGACGCGGCCACCCAGGCGCTCGTGGAGGGCGCGCCGGGCGCCGACGACGCGTACGCCGCGAGCCTCGATCGCTGGCTCGGGCTCGGCGGGGCCGACCTGGACGAGCGCGCCGAGGAGGTCGCCGCCTCCCTCGGCCTCGCCGTGGGCCTCGACCGGCCCATGACCAGCCTCTCCGGCGGGCAGGCCGCCCGCGCCGGGCTCGCCTCCCTGCTGCTCAGCCGCTACGACGTCTTCCTCCTGGACGAGCCCACCAACGACCTCGACCTCGACGGGCTCGCCCGCCTGGAGTCCTTCGTCACCGGGCTCCGCGCCGGCACCGTCGTCGTCAGCCACGACCGCGAGTTCCTCACCCGCACCGTGACCAAGGTCCTGGAGCTCGACCTCGCCCAGCAGGAGATCCGGCTCTACGGCGGCGGCTACGCCGCCTACCTGGAGGAGCGCGAGACCGTCCGCCGGCACGCCCGCGAGGCCTACGAGGAGTACGCCGACACCCGGGCCGGGCTGGAGGCGCGCGCCCGGACCCAGCGCAACTGGATGGAGAAGGGCGTCAAGAACGCCCGCCGCAAGGCGACCGACAACGACAAGATCGGCCGCAAGTTCCGCAGCGAGGCCACCGAGAAGCAGGCCGCCAAGGCCCGGCAGACCGAGCGGCTCATCGAACGGCTGGAGGTCGTCGATGAGCCCCGCAAGGAGTGGGAGCTGCGCATGGAGATCGCCGCGGCCCCGCGCTCCGGCGCGGTCGTGGCCACCCTGCGCGGCGCCGAGGTGCGCCGCGGCTCCTTCGCCTTCGGCCCCGCCGACCTCCAGGTCGACTGGGCCGACCGGATCGCCGTCACCGGCGCCAACGGCTCCGGCAAGTCCACGCTCCTCGCCGCGCTCCTCGGCCGGCTGCCGCTGGACGCCGGGCACGCGGCGCTCGGCCCCGGCGTCGTCGTCGGCGAGGTCGACCAGGCGCGCGCCCTCTTCTTCGGCACGGAGACGCTGCTGGAGGCCTTCGGCGCGGCCGTCCCCGAGCTCGCCCCCGCCGACGTGCGCACGCTGCTGGCGAAGTTCGGCCTGAAGGCCGACCACGTGCTGCGCCCGGCCGCCACCCTCTCCCCGGGGGAGCGGACGCGCTCGGCGCTGGCCCTGCTCCAGGCCCGCGGCGTGAACCTGCTGGTCCTCGACGAGCCCACGAACCACCTGGACCTGCCCGCCATCGAGCAGCTGGAATCGGCCCTGGCCTCGTACAACGGCACGCTGCTGCTGGTCACGCACGACCGCCGGATGCTGGACGCGGTCCACACCACCCGCCGCATCGAGGTCTCCGAGGGCCGCCTCACGGAACTCTGACACGGCCAGGGGCACCGCCGCTGTGGTTCCCGCTGTTGCGGCGGAAGGAACCGCCCGCCGCAACAGCGCAGCGAACCCGTTCCGCAGGTACAAGAATGGCCGCCGCAACGGCGAGGCACCCCGAACGGTGAGGGTCCGGCGGAATGGGTGGCCACCGGACCCCGTACGTGCCCTCCGTCGTCTTCCTCCGCGCTAGCGGAGCCCCGCGCGGCGGAGCGCCTCCGCCATCGCGTCGTTCACCGGCGGAGCCGCCTCGCGGGGGCCGCCGCGGCGCTGCTGGGGCGTGCCCGCGCCCCGGCGGCCCGGGCCGCCGCGCTCGGCACCCCGCTCCGGCCGCGGCCGGCCGCCGCCGCCCCCGCCGGACGGCGACGCGTCATCCAGCCGCAGCGTCAGCGAAATCCGCTTCCGCGGGATGTCGACGTCCATGACCTTGACCCGCACGATGTCCCCCGGCTTGACGACGTCCCGCGGGTCCTTCACGAACGTGCGGGACATGGCCGACACGTGCACCAGCCCGTCCTGGTGGACGCCGACGTCCACGAACGCGCCGAACGCCGCCACGTTCGTCACGACGCCCTCCAGGACCATGCCCGGCTCCAGGTCGCCGATCTTCTCGACGCCGTCCTTGAAGCTGGCCGTCCTGAACGCGGGCCGCGGGTCGCGGCCGGGCTTCTCCAGCTCGCGCAGGATGTCGGTCACCGTCGGCAGACCGAACGTCGAGTCGACGAAGTCTTCCGGCCGCAGGGAGCGCAGCACGGCCGTGTTGCCGATGAGGGAGGCGACCTCGCCACCGGTCGTCTTCACCATCTTCCGCACCACCGGATAGGCCTCCGGGTGGACGCTGGAGGCGTCGAGCGGGTCGTCCCCGCCACGGATGCGCAGGAAGCCGGCGCACTGCTCGTACGCCTTGGGGCCGAGGCGGGCCACGTCCTTCAGGGCCCGGCGTGAGCGGAAGGGGCCGTTGGCGTCGCGGTGGGCGACGATGTTGTCGGCGAGGCCGGAGCTGATGCCGGAGACGCGCGCGAGGAGCGGGGCCGACGCGGTGTTCACGTCGACGCCGACGCCGTTGACGCAGTCCTCCACGACCGCGTCGAGCGAGCGGGAGAGCTTCACCTCCGACAGGTCGTGCTGGTACTGGCCGACACCGATCGACTTGGGGTCGATCTTGACGAGCTCGGCGAGCGGGTCCTGCAGGCGCCGCGCGATCGAGACCGCGCCGCGCAGCGAGACGTCCAGCCCGGGCAGCTCCTGGGAGGCGAACGCGGAGGCGGAGTAGACCGAGGCGCCGGCCTCGGAGACCATCACCTTGGTGAGCTTCAGCTCCGGGTGACGGGAGATCAGGTCGGCCGCCAGCCGGTCCGTCTCGCGGGAGGCCGTGCCGTTGCCGATGGCGACGAGCTCGACGCCGTGCTCCCGGGCGAGCCGGGCCAGCGTCGCGAGGGAGGCGTCCCACTTGTTCTGCGGGACGTGCGGGTAGATCGTCTCGGTGGCGGCGACCTTGCCCGTCGCGTCCACGACGGCGACCTTCACGCCCGTGCGGAAGCCGGGGTCGAGTCCCATCGTGGCGCGGGTGCCGGCCGGCGCGGCGAGGAGCAGGTCGCGCAGGTTCGCGGCGAAGACGCGGACCGCCTCGTCCTCGGCGGCCTGGCGCAGCCGCAGCCGCAGGTCGATCCCGAGGTGGACGAGGACGCGTGTGCGCCACGCCCACCGCACCGTGTCACCCAGCCACTTGTCGGCCGGCCGGCCCCGGTCGGCGATCCCGAAGCGCCGCGCGATCATCTGCTCGTACGAGCTCGGGCCCGCGGCCGCCTCGTCCGACGGCTCGGGCTCCAGAGTGAGGTCGAGGACCTCCTCCTTCTCGCCGCGCAGCATCGCCAGCACCCGGTGCGAGGGCAGCTCGGTGAAGGGCTCGGCGAAGTCGAAGTAGTCGGCGAACTTCGCGCCCGCCTCCTCCTTGCCCTCGCGGACCTTCGCGGCCAGCCGCCCGCGCGTCCACATCCGCTCGCGCAGCTCGCCGATCAGGTCGGCGTCCTCACCGAAGCGCTCGGTGAGGATCGCCCGCGCGCCCTCCAGCGCCGCCGCGGCGTCCGCGACGCCCTTGTCCGCGTCCGCGAAGGCGGCGGCCGCGGCGAGCGGCTCGGTGCCAGGGTCGGCGAGCAGGCCGTCCGCCAGCGGCTCCAGGCCGGCCTCCCGCGCGATCTGCGCCTTCGTGCGCCGCTTGGGCTTGAAGGGCAGGTAGATGTCCTCCAGGCGGGCCTTGGAGTCGGCGGCCCGGATGCGCGCCTCCAGCGCCTCGTCGAGCTTGCCCTGGGAGCGCACGGACTCCAGGACCGCCGTGCGGCGCTCCTCCAGCTCGCGCAGGTACCTCAGCCGCTCCTCGACGGTGCGCAGCTGCGCATCGTCGAGCATCTCGGTGGCCTCCTTGCGGTAACGGGCGATGAACGGCACGGTCGACCCGCCGTCGAGCAAGTCGACCGCGGCCTTCACCTGCCGCTCCCGCACGCCGAGCTCCTCGGCGATCCTGCCTTCGATCGACGCCCCGGGCGACGCACCAATTGCCGTCACGATCACGCTCCGCTTTCTCTTCGGGCTGCGGACTGCATTGTGGCAGGTGCCGCCGACAGCGCCGCGCCCGAGCCGCGCGGCGCCGGGCGTTTCGGCGCCGGGCGGCCTCAGCCGTTGCCGAGGAGGTCCGCCGGGAACGCGCCCGCGGCCACCACGGCCGCGGCGAAGGTCTTGCCCAGCTCGGTGAGGCGTGCCACGCCTGCCGCGCCCAGGTGCTCGTACGGTGCGGCGTCGAGGCGGTCGGTCTCCTCCTCCAGCTCCTCGCGCAGCGCGGCGCCCGCCTCCGTCAGCGCACCGGCCGCATCGAGCAGGCCGCGCGCCCGCAGCCGCTCCCGGCCGGCGTTCAGCTCATCAACGGTCCAGGAGCGTGTCCGCATGAGCCACTTGTCGCTCATGCCGCCGCCGGTGGCGCTGTGGCTGAGGAGCGCCTCGACCGGATCGAGCCCGGCCCGTACGAGCGCCAGGACGTGACCGTCGCCGCGGTGCTCGCGCAGCAGCGTGGCGGCGTGCCAGAGCGCGAGGTGGGGCGCCTCGGGCACGGGCAGGTCGGCGTGGGCGGAGTGCAGGGGGCGGCCGCCGCGGCCGCAGCCCTCCGCGGCGCGCAGAGCGAGCTCCGCGGCCTCGGCCATCTCCGGGGAGGCGACCGCGTCCTCGCCGAGCAGGCGGCGCAGCGTGCCGTCGACCGCGCGCAGCCGCGCGGCGAGGACGTCCTGCGGGGCGGCGACGTCCCAGACGGCCGGGAGGTGACGGGCGATCAGCTCGTGCTTGTAGTTGTAGAACGCGGCCGTGACCGGGCCCGGGCCGACGCGCCCGAACGCGGCCGACCGCGCGGCGATGTTGACCGCGGAGAAGTCCTCGATCCCCAGGGCACCCATCTCCCGGGCGATCTCGGGGGAGAAGTACACGGTGGCGTGGAAGGTGTTGAGGGGCTGCTGACAGCGGCGCGCGGCGTGCTCGGGCAGGGCCCCGTGGAGAGAAGTCATGCGCGCACGCTACCGACTGGTCGGTACGGCGTGAAGAGGGGTGCCCCCGGTCCGGCAGCGAGGGCCGGGGGAGGGCTGAGCGAGGGCAGGTCGATGGCAGGAAAGGTGGGATATTCGTCATTGCGGACACGTCCCGGCGAGCACAGCATGGTGACCATGACGCACCGCCGCACCCAGCGCCGCACCGTGCTGATCGTTCTGTTCGACGAGGTCCAGAGCCTCGACTTCACGGGCCCCGTCGAAGTGTTCGCCGGCGCGGGGCAGTGGGCGGGCGACCAGGGCACGTATCGCGTGCACACCGCCACCCTCGACGGCGGCCCCGTGCGCACCAGCAGCGGACTGCGCGTCACGCCCGACTCCGCCCTGCACGCCGCTCCCGCCGCGCACACCCTGCTCGTGCCGGGCGGCGAGGGCACGCGGCACCCCGACCCCCGCCTCATCGCCTGGCTGCGGGAGCACGCGCCGCGCGCCGAGCGCGTGGTGTCGGTGTGCACCGGGGCGTTCCTGCTCGCCGCGGCCGGCCTGCTGGAGGGCCGCCGCGCGACCACCCACTGGGCGTTCTGCGCCGCCCTCGCCGCGCGCTTCCCCGGCGTCAGCGTGGAGCCCGACCCCATCTACGTGCGCGACGGGAACGTCGTCACCTCCGCCGGCGTCACCGCCGGCATCGACCTCGCGCTCGCCCTCGTCGAGGACGACCTCGGCCGCGAGCCGGCCCTCGCCATCGCGCGCAACCTCGTCGTCTTCCTGCGCCGCCCCGGCAACCAGACCCAGTTCAGCGCCCCGCTCGCGGCCCAGACCGCAAGCCGCCCGCGGCTGCGCGACGTCCAGCACTGGATCGTCGAGAACCCCGCGGCCGACCTGTCCGTCGAGGCGCTCGCGGCCCGCGCGGACCTCTCCCCGCGCCACTTCGCCCGCGCCTTCCACAGCGAGACCGGCATGACGCCCGGCCGCTACGTCGACCGGGTCCGCCTGGAGGCCGCGCGCCGGCAGCTGGAGGACACCGGCGACGGCGTCGAGGAGGTCTCGCGCGCCTGCGGCTACGGCACGCCCGAGGCCATGCGCCGCGCCTTCGTCCGCGCCCTGGGCACCTCGCCCGCCGAGTACCGGCGCCGCTTCCGGCCGCTGACCGCGGCCTGAAGCCCGACAGGAAAGAAGGGACAACCGTGCAGATCGCCGTCCTGCTCTACCCCGGCTTCACCGCCCTCGACGCCATCGGCCCGTTCGACACCCTGAGCCCGCTCCCCGGCTCCGAGGTCGTCCTCGTCGCCGAGCGCGCCGGGCCCGTGCGCAACGAGAGCGGCAACCTGGGCCTCGTCGCCGACGCCTCGCTCGCCGAGGTCATGAGCCCGGACATCGTCGTCGTGCCCGGCACGGCCGACCCGGGCCCCCATATGGAGCAGGGGCCCGTCACCGAATGGCTGCAGCACGTCGACCGGACCACCACCTGGACGACGTCGGTGTGCTCCGGCTCCCTCATCCTGGCCGCCGCCGGACTGCTGACGGGCCGCCGCGCCACCTCCCACTGGCTGATGCTGGACCGGCTCGCCGCGTACGGCGTCGAGGCCACCGGGGAGCGCGTCGTCTTCGACGGCAAGTACGTGACCGCCGCCGGCGTCTCCTCCGGCATCGACATGGGCCTCGCGCTCGTGGGCCGGATCGCCGGCGACCGCGCCGCGCAGTCCGTCCAGCTGCTCATCGAATACGACCCGCAGCCGCCCTACGACGCGGGCTCACCGGAGAAGGCGCCCGCCGACCTGGTCGCCGAATGGCGGAACACCGACCTCGCGCAGCTCGTGCGGTCCAAGGGCAGGTGAGAGGCGGTCAGCGACCCGCGACGGGAAGGCCGGTACGGGGGTCCGGCCGCCCGTCCGCGGTGCGCTCGCCCACCGTCCACTTAAACCGCGGCTGCCGGCGCTCCAGGAACGCGGCGACGCCCTCCGCGGTGTCGCCGCCCGCGCGCTCCTGCTCCGCCCAGTACGCGATCCGGCCGGGAGCGGCGGCCCCCGAGGTGAACTCCTTGGCCGCGGCCTGCGTCAGCTGCGACCGCGAGGCCAGCACCTGCGTGAACTCCGCGACCCGCCGGTCCAGCTCCTCCCGCGGCCACACCTCGTCCACGAGGCCCGTCCGCAGCGCCCGCCCGGCGTCGATCAACTCGCCGGAGAAGAGCAGGTACTTGGCCGTGGCCGGGCCGGTCAGCTCCACCAGCCGGCGCGTGGAGGAGGCCCCGTAGACGATGCCGAGCTTCGCCGGGGTCACCCCGAAGGACGCGTTGTCGGACGCGAACCGCAGGTCGCACGCGGCGGCGAGCTGGCAGCCGCCGCCCACGCAGAAGCCACGGACGGCGGCGAGCGTGGGCTTGGGGAAGGCGGCGAGGGCGTCCTCGGCCGCGATCGCGAGGTCCCGCGAGCGGTCGGCGCCCTCCGTCAGCGAGGAGATGTCGGCGCCCGCGCAGAACGTGCCGCCCTCGCCGGTGAGCACCAGCACCCGGACGGCCGGGTCGGCGGCGCACCGCTCCAGCAGCCCGGGGAGCGCCCGCCACATGTCCGTGGTCATGGCGTTGCGCTTGGCGGGGTTGGCGATGCGCACCGTGGCGGTGCCGCCGGTGACGTCCAGGTGAAGTGCGGGCTCCATGCGCCGGATGCTAACCGGGCCCTCCCTCGGAATACCTAACTCCGGGTCGCTCAGGGAACGTGGAACGGGGTGTCCAGGAACAGTCGCGTGAGTGACCGTGGCATACGCATCCGGTCAAACTCCGTCGATAACCGATGTTTTGTGGTCAGCCCGCCGGTACGGACCCTCATGTTCCCAACACTCAGGGATGCGATCGACCATGGTGAGGGGTTGGTATCGGACATGGAAATCCTCGGGAGCGTCCCGCCCGACCGCGGGCAGGCCCCGCCCCGCAGCCCGGTCGAATACGACGGCGCCTGGCGGTTCACCGCTCCCGCGCTGCACTCCTCCGTCCCGCGCGCGCGGCACGCCGTCCGCGACCTCCTGCGGCGCCAGCGCGTGCCTTTGTGCGAGGACCTGCTGCAGGGACTCCTGCTGATCGTCTCGGAGCTGGTCACCAACGCCGTCCAGCACGCCGCCCTGCTCTCGCCCGAGGTGGCGGTGGAGGTCTCCATCGGCCGCCGCTGGGTGCGGGTGGCCGTCGAGGACGACCACCCCTACCGGCCCAAGCCCCTGGAGGCGGACGACGAGCGCATCGGCGGCCGCGGGCTGCTGCTCGTCCAGGCCATCTCCGCCGAGGCCGGGGGCATGTGCGACGTCGAGCACACCGCGCGCGGCGGCAAGGTGGTCTGGGCCGCCCTGCCGCTCCCCGCGCCCGCCGGCGGGCCTACCAGCCCGCCGCGTCCCCGGTGACCTCGCGGACCACGGGCCGCGCCGCGTCCAGCACCGTCATGAACCACGCCGAGAACGGGTAGCGCGCCCGCAGCGCCTCCAGCTCGGCCGGGGTCACGAACGCGGTCTCGGCGATCTCCTCCGGGGCAGGGCGCGGCTCGGCCCGTACGATCCCCACGAAGAGGTGGTTGTACTCCTGCTCGACCAGGCCCGAGTCCGGGTCGGGGTGGTTGTAGCGCACGGTCCCGGCCTCGCGCAGCAGCGCGGGCGCGAGCCCCAGCTCCTCACCCGTGCGGCGCGCGGCCGCCACGAACGGGGGCTCGCCCGGATACGGGTGCCCGCAGCACGTGTTCGACCACACACCGGGGGAGTGGTACTTCTCCAGCGCCCGGCGCTGCAGCAGCAGCCGGCCCGCGTCGTCGAAGAGGAAGACCGAGAACGCCCGGTGCAGCTTGCCGGGGGCGATGTGGGCGGAGAGCTTCTCCGCCGTGCCGATGGTTCTGCCGTCCTCGTCGACCAGCTCCAGCATGATCGGTTCGGTTGCGTCCTCCGGCGAGGGGACCGCTGCGGTGTCGGCGGAGAGGCCATTGGCTGGTGTGATCGGCATTGACCATCCTCGTTGTCGGTCTTCGGCCCTCAAGTCTGCCGTACCGGGCAGGGGCGTCAATGACAGAGCTTCGCCTCGTGCTCCGCATGGCCGCCGGGCTCCAGCTGGAAGGTGCAGTGCTCGACGTCGAAGTGCTCGCCCAGGCAGCCCTGCAGGTCGTGGAGCATTTTCTCGTGCCCGACCGAGTCCAGCGCCAGGTGGTCGACGACCACGTGGGCGGAGAGCACGGGCATTCCGGATGTGATCGTCCACACATGGAGGTCGTGCAGGTCCTGCACGCCCGGCAGCGCCGTGATGTGCGCCCGGATCTCGTCCATGTCGACGTCCTTGGGCGCCGCCTCCAGCAGGACGTCCAGCGCCTCGCGCAGCAGCTTCAGCGTGCGCGGCACGATCATCAGGCCGATCAGGAGCGAAGCGATGGGGTCGGCCTGCGTCCAGCCCGTCAGCATGATCACCAGGGCGGAGACCACCACCGCGAACGAGCCCAGCGCGTCCGAGAGGACCTCCAGGAACGCCCCGCGCACATTGAGGCTCTCCTTCTGGCCGCGCATCAGCAGCGCCAGGGAGATCAGGTTCGCGACGACGCCCACCAGACCGAAGATCACCGTCGTGCCGCCCGGCACCTCGGTCGGGCTGATCAGGCGCCCCACCGCCTCGTAGAGGATGAAGCCGCCCACGCCGAGCAGCAGCAGGCAGTTCAGCAGCGCCGCCAGGATCTCGGCCCGGGCATAGCCGTAGGTGCGCCGGCCGCTCGTCGGGCGGTTCGCGAAGTGGATCGCGACCAGCGCCATGCCCACCCCGACGGCGTCCGTCGCCATGTGCCCGGCGTCCGCCAGCAGCGCCAGCGAACCGGTCAGCGCGCTGCCCGCGATCTCCGCCAGGAGCACCGTGAGCGTGATGCCCAGCGCGATCCGCAGGCGCCCCTTGTAGGCCGCGGCGGCCGTACCGCTCGTGCCCGGCGGGGGTCCCCCGTGAGAGTGACCGTGATCGTGCCCTGCGCCCATGAGATGCCGCCTTCGGAGATACGGGTGCCCGCCCGGCCGGCGGCTGCCGGCCGGGACCCAGTGAACTACGGGTGGGGGGTATCGGGCAACGCGGCACTGAACACCGTTGTCATGTGCTCTGACCTGCGAAGATGCGGATCTCGCCGACCTGCGGCGATCACCCCGCGTGGGGGCGGTGTCAGCCCTGCGGGAGGCTCTCCCGGGCCTCCGGGTGGTGCAGGCACCAGCCCTCCCACGCGGACGTCACCATGCTGCGGACGTCGTGCGCGGGGCTCCAGCCGAGCTCCTTCGCGATGAGCTCGTTCGAGGCCACGACACGCGCCGGATCACCCGGACGGCGCGGCTCGACGAGCGGCGCGGGCTCCCTGCGGCCGGTCACCTCGGCGATCAGACCGGCCATCTCCCGGACCGAGACGCCCTCGCCCGTGCCCACGTTCAGCGTGAGGTCGCCCGGCTCCGCGCGCCCGGCCAGCCGGCGGGCCGCCGCGAGGTGCGCGGTCGCCAGGTCCTCGATGTGGATGTAGTCGCGGACGCAGGTGCCGTCCGGGGTGGCGTAGTCGTCGCCGAAGATCCGCGGCGCCTCGCCCCTGGTGAGCCGGTCGAACATCATCGGGATGATGTTGAAGATCCCGGTGTCCGCGAGCTCCGGCACCGCCGCGCCCGCCACGTTGAAGTAGCGCAGGCAGGCCGTCGACAGGCCGTGCGCCCGCCCGGCGGCCCGGACCAGCCACTCGCCCGCCAGCTTCGTCTCGCCGTACGGGTTCATCGGCGCGCACGGCGTGTCCTCCGTGACGAGGTCCACGTCCGGCATGCCGTAGACGGCCGCGGAGGAGGAGTACACGACGTTGCGGACGCCCGCGGCGACCACGGCCTCCAGCAGCACGGTCAGGCCGTGCAGGTTCTCGCGGTAGTAGAGGAGCGGCTTCTCCACCGACTCCCCGACCTGCTTCTTCGCCGCCAGGTGCACGACGCCGGTCACGCGCAGCTCTGCGAGGGCGCGGTCGAGCAGCTCGCGGTCCAGCACCGAGCCCCGCACCAGCTCGCAGCCCGCGGGCAGCCGTGCGGCCACGCCCGTGGACAGGTCGTCCAGCACGGCGACCCGCTCGCCGGCCTGCGTCATCGCCCGGGCGACGTGCGCTCCGATGTACCCGGCACCGCCTGTGATCAGCCATGTCATGACCGGCACCCTAGCGCCTGGACGGCGGGTGACGAGGTCGCTCCGCTCCGGTGACCGCGTCCCGCCGGTGCGGCGGGCGTGTTCGTGCGCGGGAGCCGGCGGCGCAGGACCGGCCCGCCGTGAATGGCTCGCGCCGGCCGGCCCTGCTCCGGTGACCGGCTATTCCGCCGGACTCTCGCCATGGTGGCGTCCCGCCGTTGCGGCGGGCGGGTGCGCCGCAGCGGCGAGCGCGCGCGGAGCGCGGGAGCCCGGCGGTGCCGGGCCTGCCCGCCGGAATCGCGCCCCTGCCGGTCGTGTCCCGGTGACCGGGCATTCCGCCGGACTGCCACCGGCCGGGAACCGGACGACCGGGCCGGGCGTCCTTTCAGTGGCGGACCCTGCCGGAGGCATACCGGCGGTGAACGGCGCCTTCCGGTGATCCGATAGCCTCTGCCGACGTGCCGGCCCCCGCCGGGGGTCTCCGGCACCACCGCCGCCCGCCGCGTCCCGCGGCCCCGGGGCGGCCATGCCCGCCGCAAGGAGTGAGTTCGTCTGTCGACCGCCATCCTCACCGGTCCGCCGCCCGCCGGCTCCTCCCTGGAGGAGGACCTGCGGTCCCTCGGCTTCGCCGTCCGCGTGACGGCGGACGTCGCCGGGGCGCTGGCCGCCGTCCCGGCCGCGGAGCGGGTTGCTGTGGTGGACCACCGCTTCGTGGGCCACGTGCACGCCCTGCGCCTCGCCCTGACCGACCCCCGCTTCCCGGCCGGCGCCGTCGAGGGCGCGCTCGCCGTCCAGCCGGACGCGCGCGCGTCCCTGACGCGCGCGCTGAGCGCGGTGACGGCCGCGGGCCCGGCCGCGCAGGGCTCCGGCCCGGCCGAGCGGGGTCCGGGTGACGCTGGCCTGCCCGGCGCCCTCGCCGCCCGGCTGGAAGCCGACGGCGTCCCCGTGCACCGGCCCGACCTCGGCGTCCTCGTCGCCGCCGTGCCGGACGGCGACGAGGCCCGCGCCAAGACGCTCGCCGAGACCGGCGCCGTCGACGACGAGGCCGTACGGCTGCGCAGCGCCGTGAAGTCCCGCGACGGGTTCTTCACCACCTTCTGCATCAGCCCGTACTCGCGCTACCTCGCCCGCTGGTGCGCCCGCCGCGGCCTCACCCCCAACCAGGTCACCACCGCGTCCCTGCTGACCGCCCTGATCGCGGCCGGCTGCGCGGCGACCGGCACCCGGGGCGGCTTCGTCGCCGCCGGCGTGCTGCTGCTGTTCTCCTTCGTCCTCGACTGCACCGACGGGCAGCTCGCCCGCTACTCGCTGCAGTACTCCACGCTCGGCGCCTGGCTCGACGCGACCTTCGACCGCGCCAAGGAGTACGCCTTCTACGCGGGCCTGGCCCTCGGCGCGTCCCGCGGCGGCGGCCACGACGACGTATGGGCGCTCGCGCTGGGCGCGATGGTCCTCATGACCTGCCGCCACGTCGTCGACTTCTCCTTCAACGAGGCGAACCACGACGCCACGGCCAACACGAGCCCGACGGCCGCGCTCTCGGGCCGGCTCGACAGCGTCGGCTGGACCGTCTGGGCCCGCCGCATGATCGTGCTGCCCATCGGCGAGCGCTGGGCGCTGATCGCGGTCCTCACCGCGCTCACCACGCCCCGCACCGTCTTCTACGTGCTGCTGGCCGGCTGCGCCTTCGCCGCCTGCTACACCACCGCGGGCCGCGTCCTGCGCTCCCTGACCCGCAAGGCGCAGCGGACCGACCGCGCCGCGCAGGCGCTGGCCGACCTCGCCGACTCCGGCCCGGTCGCCGAGGCCGCGGCCGGCAGCCTCGGCCGCACCGTGCCCGGCCGGGCCTACAGCGCGCCCTTCTGGGCCGTCCTCGCCGCCGCCTGCCTGCTCATCGGCCCGCTGCTCACCGGCAGCGGCGGCACCTGGCGGGCCGTCCTGCAGGCCGTGGTCTACGCCGTCTTCGCCGGCGTCGCCGTCGCCCAGCCCCTCAAGGGCCCCCTCGACTGGCTGGTGCCGCCCGTCTTCCGGGGCGCGGAGTACGGCATGATCCTGGGCCTGGCCGCCCAGTCCGGCGCCCCGGGCGCCCTCCCGGCGGCTTTCGGCCTGGTGGCCGCGGTCGCCTACCATCACTACGACACGGTGTACCGCATCCGCGGCGGCACCGGCGCGCCCCCGCACCGGCTGGTGCGGGCGATCGGCGGACACGAGGGTCGCGTCCTGGCGGTCACCATCGCGGCCGCCCTGTGGCACGGCCGAGGCTTCACCATCGCGCTGACGGTCCTCGCGGCCGCCATCGCCCTCGTGGTGCTCAGCGAGAGCATCCGCTTCTGGGTGTCCTCCGGGGCACCCGCAGTACACGACGAAACAGGAGAACCCGCATGATCGGCCTCGTGCTGGCCGCCGGCGCCGGACGGCGTCTGCGTCCCTACACCGACACTCTGCCCAAGGCCCTGGTGCCCGTGGACGGTGACACCACCATCCTCGACCTCACCCTGGCCAACTTCGCCGAGATCGGTCTGACCGAGGTCGCGATCATCGTGGGCTACCGCAAGGAGGCCGTGTACGCCCGCAAGGAGGCCCTGGAGGCCAAGTACGGCCTGAGCCTCACCCTGATCGACAACGACAAGGCCGAGGAGTGGAACAACGCCTACTCCCTGTGGTGCGGCCGGGACGCCCTCAAGGACGGCGTGATCCTCGCCAACGGTGACACCGTGCACCCGGTCTCCGTCGAGAAGACCCTGCTCGCCGCCCGCGGCAACGGCCAGAAGATCATCCTCGCCCTCGACACGGTGAAGCAGCTCGCCGACGAGGAGATGAAGGTCGTCGTGGACCCGGACAAGGGCGTCCAGAAGATCACCAAGCTGATGGACCCGGCCGAGGCCACCGGCGAGTACATCGGCGTCACCCTGATCGAGGGCGAGGCCGCCGCCGACCTCGCCGACGCCCTCAAGGTCACCTTCGAGCGCGACCCCGACCTCTACTACGAGGACGGCTACCAGGAGCTCGTCAACCGCGGCTTCAAGATCGACGTGGCCCCCATCGGCGATGTCCAGTGGGTCGAGATCGACAACCACGACGACCTCGCCAAGGGCCGGGGGATCGCGTGCCAGTACTGACGAGGCTCATCCCCTCGCCGGTCGTCGTCGACATCCGGGCCGGAGCCCTCAACGATCTGGCGGGCGTCCTCGCCGATCAGCGGATCTCCAGCTCCGGCAAGCTGGCCGTCGCCATCAGCGGCGGCTCCGGGGCGGTGCTGCGCGAGCGGCTCGCCCCGGCGCTGCCCGGCGCCTCGTGGTACGAGGTGGGCGGCGGCACGCTGGACGACGCCATCAAGCTGGCCGACGCGATGAAGTCCGGCCACTACGACGCCGTGGTCGGCCTCGGCGGCGGCAAGATCATCGACTGTGCGAAGTACGCCGCCGCGCGCATCGGCCTGCCGCTGGTCGCCGTGGCCACGAACCTCTCGCACGACGGGCTCTGCTCGCCGGTCGCAACCCTCGACAACGACGCGGGCCGCGGCTCGTACGGCGTGCCCAACCCGATCGCCGTCGTGATCGACCTCGACGTGATCCGTGAGGCCCCGGTCCGCTTCGTGCGCTCCGGCATCGGCGACGCGATCTCCAACATCTCCGCCGTGGCGGACTGGGAGCTCGCCGCCCGCGAGCGCGGCGAGGACATCGACGGCCTGGCCGCCGCCATGGCCCGGCAGGCCGGCGAGGCCGTGCTGCGCCACCCCGGCGGCGTCGGCGACGACGGCTTCCTGCAGGTGCTGGCCGAGGGCCTGGTCCTGACCGGCATCGCCATGTCGGTGGCCGGCGACAGCCGTCCCGCCTCCGGCGCCTGCCACGAGATCAACCACGCCTTCGACCTGCTCTACCCCAAGCGCGCGGCCAGCCACGGCGAGCAGTGCGGCCTCGGTGCGGCCTTCGCGATGTACCTGCGCGGCGCCCGCGAGGAGTCCGCGCTGATGACCGAGGTGCTGCGCCGGCACGGCCTGCCCGTGCTGCCGCAGGAGATCGGCTTCAGCGCCGAGGAGTTCGTCGCGGCGGTGGAGTACGCCCCGCAGACCCGCCCCGGGCGCTACACGATCCTGGAGCACCTCGCCCTCTCCACCGACCAGATCAGGGACGCTTACGCCGACTATGCCAAAACCGTCACTAGCTGAACTCCGCCCGGTCGTCCACCCCGGCGGGCTCAAGGACCGGCGCAGCGGCGAGCACTGGGCCGGGCGCCTGTACATGCGCGAGATCTCGCTGCGCTGCACGCGGGTCCTGCTCAACAGCCGCCTCACGCCCAACCAGTACACGGGCCTGATGATCCTTGCGGGCATCGCCGCGGGCGCGGCCCTGGTGATCCCGGGCCTGACCGGTGCGATCCTCGGCGCGCTGCTGATCCAGCTGTACCTGCTGCTGGACTGCGTGGACGGCGAGCTCGCGCGCTGGCGCAAGGTCACCTCCACCACCGGGGTCTACCTCGACCGGGTGGGGCACTACCTCTCCGAGGCCGCGCTGCTCGTGGGCTTCGGCATCCGGGCGGCGGACGTCCTGCACAAGGACGGCGCGTCCACGCAGTGGCAGTGGGCCTTCCTGGGCACGCTGGCGGCGCTCGGCGCGATCCTGATCAAGGCGGAGACGGACCTCGTCGACGTGGCCCGCGCCCGCAGCGGCATGGCGGCCGCCGAGGACTCCGCGGCCACCCCGCGCTCCTCGGGCATGGCCCTGGCCCGCAGGGCCGCGGCCGCGCTGAAGTTCCACCGGCTGGTCGGCGGCGTCGAGGCGTCGCTGGTGATCCTGGTGGCGGGCATCGCGGACTTCGTCCACGGCGACCTGCTGTTCACGCGTGTCGCGGTGGTCCTGCTCGCCGCCGTCGCGGTGCTGCAGACTGTGCTGCACCTGGTGTCCATCCTCGCGTCGAGCAGGCTCCGATGAACGCTCCCTCCGCTTCCGCGCTCAAGGTCGGCGCGGTCGTCCTCACCATGGGCAACCGCCCCGCGGAGCTGCGCGCCCTGCTGGAGTCGGTCGCCAAGCAGGACGGCGATCCGATCGAGGTCGTCGTCGTCGGCAACGGCTCCCCGCTGCCGCCGATCGCCGTCCCGGGCCTTACGGTGCGCACGGTCGAGCTGTCGGAGAACGTCGGCATCCCGGCCGGGCGCAACGTGGGCATCGAGGCGTTCGGGCCCGCCGGGCGCGAGGCGGACGTCCTGCTGTTCCTGGACGACGACGGCCTGCTGCCCGGCCAGGACACCGCCGAGCTGTGCCGGCAGGCGTTCGCCGCCGATCCGAAGCTCGGCATCATCAGCTTCCGGATCGCCGACCCGGACACGGGCGTCACCCAGCGCCGCCACGTGCCGCGGCTGCGCGCCTCCGACCCGATGCGCTCCTCGCGGGTGACCACCTTCCTGGGCGGCGCCAACGCCGTCCGCACCCGGGTCTTCGCCGAGGCGGGCCTGCTGCCGGACGAGTTCTTCTACGCGCACGAGGAGACCGACCTCGCCTGGCGGGCCCTCGACGCGGGCTGGATGATCGACTACCGCGCGGACATGGTGCTGCACCACCCGACGACGGCCCCGAGCCGGCACGCGGTCTACCACCGGATGGTCGCCCGGAACCGGGTCTGGCTCGCCCGGCGCAACCTGCCGGCCCCCCTGGTCCCGGTCTACCTCGGCGTGTGGCTGCTGCTGACCCTGGCCCGGCGGCCCTCCCTGCCCGCGTTGCGGGCGTGGTTCGGGGGCTTCAAGGAGGGCTGGACGACTCCCTGTGGTCCACGGCGCCCCATGAAGTGGCGTACCGTGTGGCGCCTGACCCGGCTGGGTCGGCCTCCCGTGATCTGACAAGCTCTTGTCTATGAGCACCGGGCGCGGGCCGGGGCGAGCCCCCGGCAGCGCACCTTGAGGACGAAAGTGTCAACTGTGAGCGAGACAACGCACGGCAGTGCGGTCGCCATGAGTGCCCCGCCATCGCCCGACGACGGCCTGCCCGCCGCCGAGCTGGCCAGGAAGTACGGCCTGGCGGTGAGCGGGGCCCGCCCGAGCCTGCCGGACTACGCCCGGCAGCTGTGGGCCCGGCGGCATTTCATCGTCGCGTTCTCCCGGGCGAAGATGACGGCCCAGTACAGCCAGGCCAAGCTGGGCCAGGTCTGGCAGGTGGCGACGCCGCTGCTGAACGCCGGCGTCTACCTGCTGATCTTCGGTCTGCTGATGCAGCAGTCGAAGGGCATGGGGATCCGTACGTACATCCCCTTCCTGGTGACGGGTGTCTTCGTCTTCACCTTCACCCAGAGCTCGGCGATGGCCGGCGTGCGCTCCATCTCCGGCAACCTGGGCCTGGTGCGCGCCCTGCACTTCCCGCGGGCGGCCCTGCCGATCTCGTTCGCGATGCAGCAGCTCCAGCAGCTGCTGCTGTCGATGTGCGTGCTGTTCGTCTTCCTGATCGGCTTCGGTCACATGCCGGGCCCGTCCTGGGCGCTGATCGTCCCGGTCCTGGTGCTGCAGTTCCTCTTCAACACCGGTCTGGCGATGATCCTCGCCCGGGCCGGCAGCAAGACGCCCGACCTGGCGCAGCTCCTGCCGTTCATCACGCGCACGTGGATGTACGCGTCCGGTGTGATGTACAACATGGTGGAGGCGCTGGAGAAGACGCACGCGCCGAAGTGGGTCATCGACGTGGTCGGGGCCAACCCGGCCGCCGTCTACATCGACCTGATGCGCTGGTCCCTGATCGACGACCACAGCCGGATCCACCTGCCGCCGCACGTGTGGCTGCTGGCGGTTGCCTGGGCGGTCGTGGTGGGCATCGGAGGCTTCGTGTACTTCTGGAAGGCTGAGGAGCAGTACGGCCGTGGCTGAACAGAACCCGACCCCCGGGGCGGACGCCGCCCGCGTGCCCACCGTGATCGCGGACGACGTCCACATCGTCTACCGCGTCTACGGGGGCAACACCGGCCGCGGCAGCGCGACCGCCGCCCTGAACCGGCTCGTGCGGCGCCAGCCGAGCGCGGGCGTGCGCGAGGTGCACGCCGTCAAGGGCGTGAGCTTCACCGCCTACCGCGGCGAGGCGATCGGCCTGATCGGCTCGAACGGCTCCGGCAAGTCCACCCTGCTGAAGGCGATCGCCGGGCTGCTGCCCACCGAGCGCGGCAAGGTCTACACCGACGGCCAGCCCTCGCTGCTGGGCGTGAACGCGGCCATGATGAACGACCTCACGGGCGAGAAGAACGTGATGCTCGGCGGCCTGGCCATGGGGATGTCGCGCGAGCAGATCCGCGAGCGCTACCAGGACATCGTCGACTTCTCCGGGATCAACGAGAAGGGCGACTTCATCACGCTGCCGATGCGGACCTACTCCTCCGGCATGGCGGCCCGGCTGCGGTTCTCCATCGCCGCGGCCAAGGACCACGACGTGCTGATGATCGACGAGGCGCTGGCCACCGGCGACCGCTCGTTCCAGAAGCGCTCCGAGGCCCGCATCCGCGAGCTGCGCAAGCAGGCGGGCACGGTCTTCCTCGTCAGCCACAACAACAGGTCGATCAGGGACACCTGCGACCGCGTGCTGTGGCTGGAGCACGGCCAGCTGCTCATGGACGGCCCGACCGAGGAAGTGGTCCGGGCGTACGAGAAGGAGACGGCCCGCTAGCCGCGGCCGTGACATGCGTCTCGCGGGGCCTCCGCCGGTCTGCTCCGGCGGGGGCCTTGACCGTTCCGTAACGATCAACTGGCTTATTGACAGGGTTGATTCGCCGCCCGCGTGGCATTGTATGGATCAAGCACCTACCCGGTCGCGCGTCGGACAGGTGTGCGGCGTACGCTGTACCGTGCCGAATTACGGCGAAGCGTGCGATACCGGTGTATCCGCGGCGCCGGAGACGGCGTCGGACGCGATGGGGCGGCTGATGCCGGAGGGGGAGCAGGGGGCGCCGAAGGGGGTGTCTACCCTGCGGCGTGTCCGAAATAGGATGTTCTGGGTCGGCAGTGTAGAACGGGAGATGTGACGGCAATGGCTGTATTGGCTGCGGGGCCTCTCCAGATCCGAGGCGTGCACGCCGTCCCCGGTCCGGGCAGCCCGCTGTGACGGCGGGGACGGACGCGCACGAGCGCGCCGTGCTCGACAAGGCCGCGCACGAGAACTTCCCCGTGGCACCCTTCTTCGTGCCGCGCGCCTGGCGGGACGACCTGATGGCCGTCTACGGATACGCCCGCCTCGTCGACGACATCGGCGACGGCGACCTGGCCCCCGGCGGCCGGGACGCCGAGCTGCTGGGCCTGGACCGCTCGCAGAGCGACGACCGCCTCACCATGCTGGACGCCTTCGAGGCCGACCTCCTGCGCGTCTTCGACGCATCGGGCACCGGCCCGCGCCACCCGCTGCTGCGCCGCCTGCGGCCCACCGTCCGCCGCTGCGGGCTCGCCCCGGAGCCCTTCCTGGCGCTCGTCGAGGCCAACCGCCAGGACCAGCGCGTCCGCCGCTACGGTACGTACGACGATCTGCTCGCCTACTGCGAGCTGTCCGCGAACCCCGTCGGCCGCCTCGTCCTCGGCATCACCGGCACCGCCAGCCCCGAGCGGATCCGCCGCTCGGACGCGGTCTGCACCGGGCTGCAGATCGTGGAGCACCTGCAGGACGTCGCCGAGGACCTCGGCCGCGACCGCGTCTACCTCCCGGCCGAGGACATGGCGCGCTTCCGCGTCGCCGAGGCCGACCTCGCGCGCCCGGTGAGCGGCGCATCGTTGCGCGCCCTGGTCGCGTACGAGGGGGAACGCGCCGGGGAACTGCTGAATGAAGGCACCCCCCTGGTGGGTAGCGTCCACGGCAGGTTGAAGCTGTTGCTCGCGGGGTTCGTGGGCGGGGGGAGGGCCGCGCTCCGCGCGGTCGCCGCCGCAGGACACGACGTACTGGCCGGACCGCCCAAGCCCACCAAGCTCAGCCTGCTGCGCGAGGTGGGAGCGACACTGCGAAGAGAGGGGTGAGCAGGACCGTGAACGGATCGCCCGACGCGTCCGCACCGGTGCTCGCCGCGTACAGCTACTGCGAGGCGGTCACCGGCCAGCAGGCCGGCAACTTCAGCTACGGCATCCGGCTCCTGCCGACCGCCAAGCGGCGCGCCATGTCGGCGCTCTACGCCTTCTCGCGCCGCGTCGACGACATCGGCGACGGGCCCCTGGACGCCGACGCCAAGCACCGCCGCCTGGAGGAGACCCGCGAGCTGCTCTCCCGCATCCGGGAAGGCCGCATCGCCGAGGACGACACCGACCCGGTGGCCGTCGCGCTCAGCCATGCCGCGCGCCGCTTCCCCATCCCGCTCGGCGGGCTGGACGAACTCATCGACGGCGTTCAGATGGACGTGCGCGGCCGGACGTACGAGACCTGGGACGACCTCGCGGTGTACTGCCGGTGTGTCGCGGGCGCCATCGGCCGCCTCTCGCTCGGCGTGTTCGGCACCGTGCCCGGCGCGCGCGACGCCGCGCGCGCCGCGGAGTACGCCGATACCCTCGGCCTGGCCCTGCAGCTGACCAACATCCTGCGCGACGTCCGCGAGGACGCCGCCAACGGCCGCACCTACCTGCCCTCCGACGACCTCGCGAAGTTCGGCTGCTCCGAGGGCTTCCACACGGCCCGGCCCCCGGCCGGCGCCGACTTCACCGGCCTCGTCCACTTCGAGGTCCGGCGCGCCCGCGCCCTGTTCGCCGAGGGCACCCGGCTGCTGCCCATGCTCGACCGGCGCAGCGGCGCCTGCGTCGCCGCCATGGCCGGCATCTACCGCAGGCTGCTCGACCGGATCGCCGAGGACCCCGAGGCGGTCCTGCGCGGCCGGGTCTCGCTGCCCGGCCGGGAGAAGGTCTACGTCGCCGTGCGCGGCCTGTCCGGCCTCGACGCCCGCAGCGTCCACCGGCGGACCGCCGGGGGGCGCGCTTGATGCCCCTGACCCGGGCCGGCAAACGGCGCGCAACCCTCCGCCCTGCGACCACGTCCCTGACAGCAGCCGAAGGGGTGCGCACATGACAGCCACGACAACCGGGCCCGGCCGCGGCCCCCAGGACGGGGACGGCGCCGCGCCCTCCCGCGCCGTGGTCGTCGGCGGCGGCCTCGCGGGCATCACGGCCGCCCTGGAGCTCGCCGACGCCGGCGTGCGCGTCACCCTCCTGGAGGGCCGGCCGCGGCTCGGCGGCCTCGCCTTCTCCTTCCGCCGCGGCGACCTCACCATCGACAACGGCCAGCACGTCTACCTGCGCTGCTGCACCGCCTACAGCTCGTTCCTCGACCGGCTCGGCGCCCTGCACCTCGCCCCGCTGCAGGACCGCCTCGACGTGCCCGTGCTCGACGTCGGCCACCCCTCCGGCAAGCCGCGCCTCGGGCGGCTGCGCCGCGCTGCCCTTCCTTGGCTGCCGGTCCCGCTGCACCTCGCCGCCAGCCTCGCCACGTACCCGCACCTCTCGCTCGCCGAGCGCGCCGCGGTCGGCCGGGCCGCGCTCGCCCTGCGCGGCCTCGACCCGCAGGACCCCGCCCTCGACGGCACCGACTTCGGCGGCTGGCTGCGCCGCAAGGGCCAGTCCGCCCGCGCCGTCGAGGCCCTGTGGGACCTCATCGGCGTGGCCACGCTCAACGCCACCGCCGGCGAGTCCTCGCTCGGCCTGGCCGCCATGGTCTTCAAGACCGCGCTGCTCACCGACCCCGGCGCCGCCGACATCGGCTGGGCGCACGTCCCCCTCGGCGAGCTGCACGACACGCGCGCCCGCGCCGCCCTCGACAAGGCGGGCGTCCGCACGCTGCTGCGCACCCGCGCCACCGGCATCGCCCGCACGGCCGACGGCACCTGGCAGATCGGCGCCGAGACGGGCCCCGGCACCGCCGAGCAGCTCACGGCCGATGCGGTCGTGCTCGCCGTGCCGCAGCGCGAGACCCACGCCCTGCTGCCCGACGGCGCGCTCGACGAGCCGGGCCGGCTGCTGGACATCGGCACCGCCCCCATCCTCAACCTGCACGTCGTCTACGACCGCAAGGTCCTGCGGCAGCCGTTCTTCGCCGCCCTGGGCTCGCCCGTGCAGTGGGTCTTCGACCGCACGGAGTCCTCCGGGCTCGCCGCGCGGGGCGAGGGCGGCCAGTACCTGGCCGTCTCCCAGTCGGCCGCGCAGGACGACATCGAGCGGCCCGTCGCCGAGCTGCGCGCCCGCTACCTTCCCGAGCTGGAACGGCTGCTGCCCGCCGCGCGCGGCGCCGGCGTACGGGACTTCTTCGTGACCCGGGAGCGGACAGCGACGTTCGCCCCCACCCCGGGCGTCGGCAGGCACAGGCCGGCCGCCCGCACGAACACGCCCGGCCTGTACCTGGCCGGCGCGTGGACCGCCACCGGCTGGCCCGCGACCATGGAGGGCGCGGTGCGCAGCGGTGTCCACGCCGCCGGCGCGGCACTCTCCGAGCTCGGCCGACCGCATGTGAGCCCCCTGCGGGAGGCGGTATGACCGAGGCGAGCCATGAAGCGTCGCGTGCCCGCAGCGGGCCGCGCACGAGCACGACCACCAGAGGAGAGACCGTGACTTCGGCGATCCCAGCTGTCGACACCGCAGGCGTCAACGCCATGCTGGAGCGGGGACGGACGCTCGCCACGCCGGTGCTGCGTGCTGCCGTGGACCGGCTCGCGCCGCCCATGGACACCGTCGCCGCCTACCACTTCGGCTGGATCGACGCCGAGGGCCGGCCGGCGCACGGCGACAGCGGCAAGGCCGTCCGCCCCGCGCTCGCCCTGCTCTCGGCCGAGGCCGCCGGGCGCGCCCCCGAGGTGGGCATCCCCGGCGCCGTGGCCGTCGAGCTCGTGCACAACTTCTCGCTCCTGCACGACGACCTGATGGACGGTGACGAGCAGCGCCGCCACCGGGACACCGTCTGGAAGGTGTACGGGCCCGAGCAGGCCATCCTCGTCGGCGACGCCCTCTTCGCGCTCGCCAACGAGATCCTGCTGGAGCTCGGCACCGTCGAGGCAGGCCGCGCCACCCGCCGGCTCACCACGGCCACCCGCAAGCTGATCGACGGTCAGGCCCAGGACATCTCCTACGAGCACCGCGAGCGGGTCACCGTCGAAGAATGCCTGGAGATGGAGGGCAACAAGACCGGTGCCCTGCTCGCCTGCGCCGTCTCCATCGGCGCCGTCCTCGGCGGCGCCGACGACCGCACGGCCGACATCCTGGAGGCCTACGGCTACCACCTCGGCCTCGCCTTCCAGGCGGTGGACGACCTGCTCGGCATCTGGGGCGACCCGGAGGCCACCGGCAAGCAGACCTGGAGCGACCTGCGCCAGCGCAAGAAGTCGCTGCCCGTGGTGGCGGCCCTCGCCGCCGGCGGGGAGGCCTCGGAGCGGCTCGCGGAGATCCTCGCCGCCGACGCCAAGCTGAGCGACGCCCAGCTCGCCGACTTCGACGAGGAAGAATTCGCCAGCCGCGCGGCGTTGATCGAAGAGGCGGGCGGCCGGGAGTGGACCTCCCAGGAGGCCCGCCGCCAGCACGCGACCGCGATCGAAGCCCTGGACCGAGTTGACATGCCCGCAGAAGTCCGAGCCCAGCTGGTGGCGCTCGCCGACTTCGTCGTCGTACGAAAGAGATGATTGCCATTCACCCGATCTAGACGATCGCGGTCGCGTGCTGGCGGCGGGCCTCCTGGGAGGTCCACTCCCGGCCGCCCGCCTCTTCGATC
>NZ_JBPQTW010000067.1:0-30276 GCF_051386535.1 Streptomyces sp. URMC 127 | reverse complement strand
CGTCGGCATGCCCGTGTCGATCAACTTCGACAAGCCGATCAAGGACCGCAAGGCCGTCCAGTCGCACATCGAGGTGAATTCGAGCAGCGGCCAGAAGGTCGTCGGTCACTGGTTCGGCGACCAGCGCATCGACTTCCGCCCGCAGGAGTACTGGAAGGCCAACTCCGACGTCACCCTGAAGCTCGACCTCGACGGCGTCGAGGGCGCGCCGGGCGTCAAGGGCGTGCAGAAGAAGACCATCTCCTTCAAGATCGGTCACGCCCAGGTCTCCACGGTGGACACCAAGTCCCACCAGATGACGGTCGTCCGCGACGGCAAGACCATCAAGACCATCCCGATCTCGGCCGGCAGCCCCGAGAACCCGACGTACAACGGCAAGATGGTGATCTCCGAGAAGTTCAAGGAGACCCGGATGGACGGCTCGACCGTCGGCTTCACCAAGGGCGACGGCAAGGGCGAGTACGACATCAAGGACGTGCCGCACGCCATGCGGCTGTCCACGTCCGGCACGTTCATCCACGGCAACTACTGGGGCAGCGGCATCTTCGGCGTCGCGAACACCAGCCACGGCTGCATCGGCCTGCAGGACAAGCAGGGCGCGGACGACCCGAACACCTCCGGTGCCTGGTTCTTCTCCAACTCCCAGATCGGTGACGTCGTCGAGGTGAAGAACTCGCCCGACAAGACCATCGCCCCGGAGAACGGCCTCAACGGCTGGAACATGGACTGGAACGCGTGGGTGGCGGGCAGCGCCACGGGAGCGTGAGCCCTCCGGGCAGGTAAGCGGTAAACGAAGGGCGGTGGCCCCACGGCAGTGGGGGTCACCGCCCTTCGGCCGTTTCCGGGCGTGCAGCGGTTCGCGGAGAAGGGTCCGCCGCAACGGCGCGTTGCCACGACGTGGCGGACCGGCGGTGCCGTGCCCGCAGGGGCCGGTCCGTTGGTCGAGCGGGTTCGCTGAGAAAGCGTCCGCCGCAACGGCGCTTCGCCACGACGGCGCAGTCCGGCGGTGCCGTGCTCGTAGGGGCCGTAAAACCGCAGGACAAGCGGCTAGCGCGAACCGTAGCGTGCGCAGGATGAGCGATCTTCCGCGACCCGGCGTCGTCGAGCGCCTGAGCAGTACCCCTTCCGAAACCGAGATCGACGCCTGGCACGCCGTCGTCACCGCCGCCCACCGCCACGACCTGCCCGCCGGAGTGCCGGCTCCCGGGCGGGTGGAGACGGCCGGGCAGCTGCGGGTGCCCGCGGCGCGCAGCCGGATCGTCCGGCTGGCCGTGCCGGCACCGGACGGCTCCGGGTACGCGGGCGTCGCCCTGATCCGGCTCTTCGACGACGAAACGAACCGCGGCACCGCCTGGATCGGCCGGCTCGCCGTCCACCCCGCCCGGCGGCGCCGCGGCATCGGCACCCTCCTGTGGGAGGAGATACAGACAGTCCTGACGCACGAGCGGCGGGAATCGGTGAGCCTGGAGCTCGAAATCGGCAGCGTCGGCGAGCAGTTCGCCAAGGACCGCGGGTTCACGTGCGGGCTGCAGCTCGTGCTGTACGTCCAGCGGATCGCCGACGAGACGGCCCCGCCGGAGCTCCCCGCCGGATACCGCTTCGTGGAGTGGACGGGAGCCGTTCCCGCCGCCAATGCCGCCCTCTTCGCCGGCGTACGGAACGCCATGGCCGACGCCCCCATGGGCGAGCTGGACCAGCAGCCCCTGCGGTGGGACGCGGAGAGCGTCACCGCCGCCCAGCGGGGGTTCGTGCAGCGCGGCGGGCTGCTGCACACGGTCGCGGCCGCCGCGCCCGACGGCACGTACGCCGCCTTCACCGAGGTGGGCGTGCGCTCGCCCGGCGACCTCCGCGCCCAGCAGTACGAGACCGCCGTCGCCCCGGCCCACCGCGGCCTCGGCCTCGGGCGGGCCGTCAAGCTGCGCATGCTGCAGGTGCTGCGCGCGCAGGAGCCGCCCGTACGGGAGATCGGCACGCACGTCGCCGACGACAACGGCCCCATGCGGGCCGTGAACAAGATGCTCGGCTACCGGCCGGAGCGGTCCGTGGGGATCTTCCAGGCGCGGATGCCGGAGGAGGGCGTGCGCGGGGGCTCCCCCGCAACGCCTGCGGAATGGTAGCCTCCGCCCGCTGACCTGGGCGGTAACCCCTGGTGCGGCGCGCGTCACGGACAATGGACCGTACCCGTGCCGCCCCGGCGCCGCATCGCGGTGCGCCCGTCCGGCGCGGTGAGCCGTCATGCGTCATGCAAGGAAGAGAGTCCCGTGGCCGAACGCAGGAAGCAGCAGGACCGGCAGGAGGACGCCGCCCTGCTGGAGACCGTCGAGGAGGCCCTCGCCTCCCTCCGCGCGCACGGCCCGGACACCCTCGACGACGCCCTCTACGCCGCCGCCTCCGCCCTGGCCGCCGCGCCCGCCGGCTGGGAGGCCCTCAGCCGCGCCGTCGTGCGCACCGCCTCGGCGACCGTACGGGGCTGCTGGGAGCGCGGCTGGCAGCCCGCCGACGTCATCCGGCTCGCCCGGCGGGAGCTCGGCCCCGCCGAGGTGCGCTTCGCCGTGGCGGCCGTGGCCGCCGAAGCGCGGCGCTACGCCTCCGACACCCTCGGCGCGCGCTGGACCGCGCAGCTGCACGAGCTGCAGGCGCAGGTGTGGTGGGACGACGACGCGGCCTTCCTGGAGGGCTTCGCGCAGCGCGAGCGCCTCAGCCGCTTCGAGACGGTCGCGTGCGCGCTCGCCGCGCTGCGGCTGGCAGCCCGCCTGCCCCGTACGGGCGCGGTCGGGCCGCTGCCCGGCGCCGCGTACGCCCGTCCCGGCGCGCACGTCGAGCCGCGCGTCCTGGGCCGGATCCGGGCGCTGCTCGCCAAGGCCGAGTCCACGGACTTCCCCGAGGAGGCCGAGGCGCTCTCCGCCAAGGCCCAGGAGCTCATGGCGCGCCACTCCATGGACGAGGCGCTGCTGGCCGCGCACGCCGACGGGGCCGCCGGGGTCGCCGCCGAGGGGCCCGGGGCCTGCCGGATAGGCGTCGAGGGCCCGTACGAGTCGGCGAAGGCGCTGCTGCTGGACGCGGTGGCCGGCGCGAACCACTGCCAGGCGGTCTGGTCCGCCGACCACTGCTTCTCCACCGTCGTCGGCTTCGACGCCGACCTGGAGCTGGTGGAGCTCATGTACACGTCGCTGCTGGTGCAGGCGACCACCGCCATGAACCGGGCCGCCGACGCCCACCACGCGGGCGGGCGCTCGCGCCGCACCCGCGACTTCCGCGAGTCCTTCCTCATCGCCTACGCGTCCCGGATCGGCGAGCGGCTCGCGGCGGCCGTGCGGGACGCGACGGCCGAGGCGGTGGCGCAGGAGGCGCGGCCCGAGGTGCTGCCGGTGCTCGCCGCGCGGGACCTCGCGGTCGGCGAGACCGCCGAGCGGCTCTTCCCGCAGACCACGTCGCACCGGCTGCGGGGGCGCGACGCGGACGGCTGGGCGCGCGGGGCGGAGGCGGCGGACGCGGCGGAGCTGGGCTAGCGGGGCTGACGGGGCCGGGCCGGCGGGGCTGACGGGGCTGTTCCGCCGGAGCTCAGCGGGCCTGCTCCGCCGGCGCGAAGTACGTGCCCGGCGGCACCCCCACGCCCCGGCGGAAGGCCGCCACGAACGCGCTCGGCGACCCGTAGCCGACGCGCCGCGCCACGGCCGACACCGTCGCTCCCGCCGCCAGCATCGGCATCGCCGCCTGCAGCCGCAGCTGCGTGCGCCACTGCCCGTACGTCATGCCCGTACCGGTGGTGAAGGCCCGCGCCAGCGTCCGCGCGCTCGCCCCCACGACCGCGCCCCACTCCGCGAGCGTGCGCCCGTCCGAGGGGTCCGCGTGGAGCGCCTCCGCGACGCGGCGGGCGCGGGGGTCGGCGGGCAGCGGCGCGCGGACGGTCGTCACGGAGACGGGGCGCAGGAGGTCGAGGACGACGTCCTCGGCGCGTTGCCGGGGCTCCGCGGGGAGCGCGCCGGTGTCCTGCGCCAGGTAGTTGATCAGCTCCCGCAAGAGGCCCGAGACGGGTACGACTTGAGGCTCGTCCCAGGTCAGCGGGCAGCGCTCCGGCCAGAAGTAGAGGCTGCGGAGCAGCGCGGAGGAGGTCGCGCCGGTCGCGTGCGGGACGCCCGCGGGGATCCAGAGCGCGACGGTCGACGGCAGCACCCACGTACGGCCGCGGGCCCGCACCGCGAGGACGCCGTGGGGCGCCCAGGCGAGCTGGTGCGCCGCGTGCCGGTGGTCGGCGAACCACTCGCCGTCGCCGAGGGCGAAGCTCGCGACGGCGACGGCGGCGCCGGGCGGGGAGACGAGGTGGGGGAGCGGACCCCGCTCCGCACCCGCCGACTGTCCGTTTGACGACATGAGTTGACCTCCTGGCCCGTATACGACACCACTGCCCCGTTCCTAGCCTCAACACATGCCGATGAACCTCGTCCACCGCCGCCTCTGCTCCTCCGACCGCTGGTACCGCGCGATCCGCGACGAACTCCTGCCCTGGGCCCTGGAAGACGTCGATCTGGGCGAGGACTGCCTGGAGATCGGGCCGGGTTACGGGGCGACGACGCGGGTCCTGGTGCGGAAGGCCGGGAAGCTGAGCGTGGTGGAGTCGGACGCGTCGTACGCGGCCCGGCTGCGGCTGCTGTTCGGCGACCGCGTCGACGTCCTCTACGGCGACGGGGCCGACATCCCGCTGCCGGACGGGCGCTTCGACTCGGTCGCCTGCTTCACGATGCTCCACCACGTCCCGACGCTCACCGACCAGAACCGCCTCTTCGCCGAGGCCCACCGCGTGCTGCGCCCCGGCGGCGTCTTCGCCGGCTGCGACGCCCTCAGCAACTGGGGCTTCCGGCTGATCCACCTCGGCGACACGTGCGTCCCGGTACCGCCGGAAACGCTGGAGGCACGGCTGCGGATGGCGGGCTTCGAGGAGTGCACGGTGACGGTGGGGAAGGGAAGTTTCCGCTTCGTGGCGCGGCGGGGGCGGTGAGCCGGGGGATTACCCGCCAGGTAATCGACGGTTGGGGAGGGTGGTCGGAAGAATCCATGCCGTAAAGAGGACTTGAGGAAGGAAGTACGTCAATGACCACGTACGCACTGGGCAGCTTCCGTGACATCGACACCGGCGCCGCCGCGGCCGGGCCTCACCCGGACATCATCACGTACGTCGAACGCATCCAGGCCACCCTCGAACCGTTCGGCGGCCGCTTCCTCGTCCACGGCGCCGAGGTGGAGGTCCTGGAGGGCAGCTGGCCCGGCAACCTGGTGCTGATCGCCTTCCCCGGCCCGGCGGAGGCCCGCGCCTGGTACGCCTCGCCCGCGTACCAGGCCCTCGTCCCGCTGCGCACGGACCACGTGGAGGGCGTGATCATCCTCGTGGACGGCGTCCCGCCCGGCTACGACCCGGCGGAGCTGGGGGCGAAGATGCGGGCGGCCCGCGCGGCGGGGTTGGCTGGCGGGTGAGTTCTGCGCGCGCCGTACAGGGGTCGGCGCGCGCGGAGCTCACCGGGCAGCGGCTTTGAGTGCCAGGGCGCCGGGAGCGCACTGCTCGCGGAGCGCGGCGAGCTCGCCGGGCGGGAGGCGCAGGGAAGCGCCCCGGCGGCTTCCGTCCAGCAGCGCGCACCCCGTGTCGAGCCATTGCGGGAGCGGTTCGACGCCGAAGAACACCGCCAGGCGGCTGAGTTCCCGGCGCGGAGCGTCGAGCAGGTCCTCGTACGCGAGCGGCATCCACTGCCCGCGCGGCAGCCGGCCGAGGTGGCCCGCCGCCTCGGTGACGAGCTCCGACCACAGCGCGCCGAACCGCGCCACGGGAAGGGGCCGGTCCAGCACCAGCGCCGGGTCGAAGGGGACGCTCAGCAGGCCCGACAGCTCCGGGGGCAGGGCCCGCACCTGCTCCTCGGTCAGCGCGCCGCCGGCAGGCGCCGCGCCCGTCCTGCGCTGGATCTCGCGCTGCAGGAGGATCAGCCGGAACCCGGCATGCCGGCTCATGGACAGCGCACAGTCCGGCCCGTCGCGGACCATGTGCACGAAGCGCGCCCCGGGGAACGCGGCGTGCAACTGCGCCACTCTGTGCCCCGAATACCCGGAACGCTCGACGACGGCCGTCCGCCCGAACCGCGCGCACAGCACGTCGAACAGCTGCCGATGGTGCTCGGGAGCCGTCCGCCGCGGCCAGGTCACGACTGACCGCTTCAGCTCTTCGAACAGCCCGTCCGGGTCGTCCGTGAGGTGGGGCAGCGCCATGAGCGACAGGGCGGGGATCCCCGCACCGCCGTGCGGCTCCGCCGCGCGCGGGTGGAGGAACTCGGGGATCGGCATCCCGCTGCGCACCATGGAGTCGAAGGCGGGGTGCGGACCGGCCAGCAGCCGCCAGAACTCCGCGCCGTCGACCGGCGCTTCGGGCAGCGCCCGCGAGCCGACCGACGCCCAGTACTCACTGAGGCTGAGCAGATCAGGATGGGCGCGGACGATCCGCGACAGGGCGGTCGACCCGCTCCGCCCCGTCCCGACGACGAAGGTCACGCTGCGCATACCTCCGCCTACCCGTGCGCCCGTCCCGTCACACACCGTTGCTGGAGGGCGCCTGCGGACGGACCCGGAGGCGGTCGCCGAGGAACGTGGCGCGGCCGCTGGTGGTACGGCCGTCCCACACGTGGCCGCGGCCGCCGTAGCGGGGGCTGAAGAAGTGGTACGGGACGTTGCCCGCGACGAAGTGGCCCAGGCCTTCGAGATAGGCGGCGACGTCCGGCAGGCCGCCCCGGGGCCCGCCGCGTACGGTCTCGCAGACGTCGGTGAGCTGCCGTTCGTGGTCGGCTATGAGCGCGCAGAGCCGGTCCGTCGCCTCCTGGAGGCCCAGGCCCTCGTGGAAGTGGAGGATGCCCAGCGCGTTGAACGGCCACTGCCCCTCGCGGCACTCGCGGCCGAAGGAGAAGAGGTCGTTGACCAAGGCCGAGTGCAGGACGGCCAGTTCCCGCGCCCGGCACAGCTCGGGGCTGTCGAGGAGGTCGTCGGGCAGGTCCAGGCCCAGGACGAAGTCGAGCATCGCCGTCCAGGGCCGGGCCCCGATGGCGTAGCCGCGCATCGGCAGGTACGCGTCGATGGTCAGGCGGCGGCCAGTCCGGTGGACCTCGTCGGCCATGGCCTCGCCCAGGACGTAGTCGTGTATCCCGGCGAGCACGCGCCGGCGCTGGCTCGGCCGCATGGAGGCGGTCAGGCCGTTCCACGCCTCGGCCGTCATGACGGCCAGCGGGTCGTCGCCGGGCGGGGAGCCGCCGACGACCCCCAGGACGGCGGCCGTCACGGCGGCGGTGCGCTCGGGCCGCAGGCCGCGCTGCATGTCGGTGAGCAGGTTGTCGCAGACCGACACGCAGATCGTCAGGTCGGCCGAGCCGCGCACCCTGTCGGCGAGGCCCCGCGGGTAGACCCAGCACGGCCAGTTGTCGTGCCGCATCGAGACGAAGACGTCGGTCCAGTCCGCGCCGAGGCCCATGCGGTGCAGGTGCTTCCTGGTCCACGGGGTGGTCGCGGCCCGGACGGCCTCGTGGCCGGGGTGGAGCTCGCCCTTCAGACGGACCAGCAGCTCGGGCAGGAGCACGGTGCGGCCGAGGACGTCGGTGCGCGGGGTGAGGGGCATGGCGGTCCTCCTGGTCGTCCTCAGTGGCCGTAACGGCGGTGCCGGGACGCGTAGGAGTCCAGCGCGCTGCGGAAGTCGTCCCGGGTGAACGCGGGCCACGGGGCGTCGCAGAAGTAGTACTCGGAGACGGCCGCCTGCCACAGCAGGAAGCCGGAGAGGCGCTGTTCGCCCGAGGTCCGGATGATCAGATCCGGGTCGGGCTGGTCGCGCGTGTAGAGGTGCTGGGCGATCAGGAGCTGCCAGTCGTCCACCGGGTCGCCGTCGGCCGGCGGGGCGACACCGGTGAGCAGGATCTGGCGCATCGCGTGGGCGATCTCCCGGCGGCCGTCGTAGGCGATCGCGATGTTCACGGTCATGCCGGGTGCGGTGCGGCTGACGGCGCGGGCCCGCTCCATGCTGGCGCGCAGGTGCCCGGGCAGGACGCTGAAGTCGCCGATGGGCTTGACGGGCCAGCGCCCGCGGGCGGCGAGCCGCTCGATGGTCTCGCCTATCAGGGGCAGCAGGCCGGCCAGCTCCCCGGCGGGCCGCTTCAGGTTGTCGGTGGACAGCACCCACAGCGTGAGCGTGTCCACCCCGGCCTCGGCGGCCCACTCGCACACTTCACCGAGCCGTAAGGCTCCCTCGCGGTGACCGTCGACGGGCTCGAGACCGCGGGTCCGCGCCCAGCGCCTGTTGCCGTCCATGATGACGGCCACGTGCCGGGGGACCGACCGGGCCGCTGCGGGGAGGGACTTGACCGTGGCTGCGTTGACACCTATCGACACGAACTGCCTCCTTGCCCCGGATGACGAATACGGGACCGGTGTCACACCTCACTCCTCGGAGGCGCTGCCAGCAATCACCCTCATGGGGGGCGGACGCGCTCCCGCAGCGCACTGACCGGCCCGGCAAGCGGAAGCCAGGGCCCCGACGAGCCGCACGCCCGGCGCGCACCTCGCATGCGCACGATTCCGCCGGGGCGCGGAAGCAGTGGTGCGAAAGCAGCCGGCAGCTCAGTGGAACGGGGTGCAGAGCTGCACGGGGTCATTGATCAGGGTCGCGCACGCCTGCAGATGGACGCTGGTGGAGTTGATCATCCTGGTCTGGATGGTCAGCCCGGAAACCAGCACCGGGGAGGACTGCGCGTGGCCGCGGTCGTCCTGGATCGTGGCCTTGTCGCTGTTCTGAGCCGTGGACTGACCGCCTGCCAGCTGGGCCCACGCCGCCTGGCAGGTGTTGCTGAACATCAGCCGCAGCGTCCGGCCCGAACGCTGCACTTGGTCCAGGATCGTCTGGTCGCTGGTGCATCCCGTCTGCCCGGGATCCTGACCGGCGCACGTGCCGGGCGTACAGGTCGCCGGGGGCTGTGCCGGCGCGGCGGCCGACGCGGTCACGCCGGCGGCGGCAGACGCCAGCAGGCACGCACTCAGTACGGAAATGGCCCGATGAAATCGATGCACTGTCCCCATCCCCTCATCCGCCTCTAAGGCTGTTGATGAGCGTTTACCCATCGGCTTTCCGGCGCCACACACCGTGCCACGTGAATGTGGTGGAAAAATGATTTCTGGCCGGGGTCCGGTGGCGACCGCAATTACTATTGAATTACGAGGGGTTGCCCTTTATAGGGGAGGGGCCCGGCCCCGCCCTGGGTCGGCCGGGGCCGGGGTGGGGCTGCGGGGTTCAGTCGCGCAGGCCGATTCTGACGGTGGCTGATGCCGTTGACGGGTCGTGCAGGTCGTCGCCGTTCCACGTCACGGTGTACGTCGTGGAGCCGGCCGTCCAAGGCGTGTCGGTGATGTGGAACGTGCCGTCGGCGGACACCGGGGCCGTGCCCAGCGTCTTCGTGCCGAGCGCGGTCTTGCGAGTCACGGTGACGAGTGCCCCGGAGGGGATCCGCGCGCCGTCCGTCGTCAGCTTGCCGGTGAAGTCGAGCTCGTGTCCGATGCGGGCGCGCTCGGGCGCCGCGAGCGTGACGGCCGTGCCCGCCTTGGCGATCTCGGCGGTGAGCGTGGTGTCCTGCGCGGGCCGGTGCGTCGCGTCGCCCCCGTAGGAGACGGTGTACGTGGCGCGTCCGGTACGGGACGGGGTGTCCTCGACGGTGAACGTGCCGTCCTTCGCGACGGTCGCGGCCTCAAGGGTGCGCTTGCCGTCGGCGTCCTCGCGGACCGCGGTGACCTTGGCGGGCTCGGCGGGCGCGGGCCCGTCCAGCTCCAGCCGGCCGTTGATCTTCAGCCGGCCGCCCACGACGGGGCGGCCCGGGTCCGTGCCGAGCCGCCCGGCGAAGCGGGCCTCGTACAGCGGCTTCGGGTCGGGGAGGATGTGCAGCCAGTAGCCGCTGTGCTCGGCGTTCGTCGTGACAGCGAACAGGGTGTTGCTCTTGTCGCCCCAGGCCAGACCGCGCCGGGCGACCTGGTCCCCTTGACCGGCCTGGTCGAGGACGTAGGCGCGCTGCTGGGTGCCGGTGGCCGGGTCGGCGTTCTGCACGACGATGTCGGCGCCGCTGCCGGGAGCCGCGGAGCCCCGGGCGACGAGCCTGCCGTCGCTGCTGAACGCCACGGCCGTGGGCACGGCGCCGTCGGCCGGGGGCTGGTAGCCGACCGGGGCGTCGGAGAGGTCGGAGGTGTTGAGGAGGCGGTGGCCGCCGTTGCCGTCGGCGACGGCCAGCCGCGTGCCGTCGGGCGTGAAGGCCATGTCCTTGAGGTCGAGCCCCGCGGCGGAGGACTCACGCGGCGCGAAGTACCGCTCACCCGCGATCTTGATCTTCTCGCCGGAGGTGTCCAGGACGTACAGGCCCGGGTTGCGGTACGCCGGCACGGCCTCCGTGCCGAGGATCATGCGGCCGGGCAGCTCGGGCGATGCGGCGAGGTGCCACGGGCCGGGCATGGCGTACAGGAAGTCGTGCGTACGGGTCTCGTTGTTCGCGGGTCCCGTCACGTTCCACAGCTCGTACCCCGTACCGCCGGTGCAGCCGCCGTACAGGCTGTGCGTGTACCAGAGCTTGTTGCCGGAGAAGGCGAACTGCCGGTCGCAGGACACCGAAGAACCGTACTGGAAGGAGTTCTTGAGCTTCCTGGTCAGCGTCTCCGTGTCGTACTCGTACACCCCGCCGTTGTCCGCCACGTACAGGCTCTTGCCGTCTTCGCCGAGGACCATCGCGTTGGCGGACGGGTGGTCGATGCTCTTGACCAGCTCGCCCCGGAAGTCGTAGACGAAGAACTTGTCGAACCGGTCGCCCGAATTCTGGCTCTGGGTGATGAAGACCCGCTGGTGGGCCTCGTCGACCACCATCTGGGAGTACGAGGTGACCGGCAGCTTCACCACCGTGCCCGCAGGGCGTTCGCCGGAGTCCGCCTGCGCGGGCCCGGCGGCGGCGAGTGCGCCCGCGCCGAGCGCGAGCGCGAGTGCGAGCGGAACGGATGCGATGCGTCTGCGACGCGACATGAAAGCCCCCCACAGGCAGAAGTGTGCGACGACTGCCCGAAATCCGGACAGGTCGTACCGGGAATGTAACAGCTCCTCAAAGCCTGCTTTCTGGTGATCTGTCACACACCGCTGCCGCCTGCGCGTCCGTGGCGCAAAAGCTGCCGGAGCTCCGGCCGTTCGCCTTCCGGCTCTCCTGTCGCACGCGTACGGTGCGCCTCGTCTCCGACATGAGATCCGCAATGAGATCCGGCATGAGAGGGGCACGACCGTGAGGGCATTGGACAGACGCACCGTGCTGCGAGCGGGAGCGGGAGCGGGAGCGGGGCTCGCCGCGGGGTTGTGGGCCGTGCCCGCGCGAGCGGCAACCGCGGCGGCGCGGAAGGACCGCGACTGGGCCGCCCTGAAGCGGCTCCTCGGCGGACGGCTGTACTTCCCGGGCGACCCCCGGTTCGCCCCGCTGAACCTGCCGGCCAACCACCTCTACTCCCACCGCGTCCCGGCCGCGATCGCCTGCCCGCGCAGCCACGAGGACGTGCTCGCGACGGTCGAGTGGGCCGGACGGAACGCCATCGGCGTCGTCCCGAGGAGCGGCGGGCACAGCTACGCCGGCTACTCGACGTCGGACGGGGGCCTGCTGGTCCATCTGGGCGGCATGCGCGACGTGACGGTGAAGGGCACGACGCTCACCGCCGGGGCGGGCGCCCGCCTCCTCGACGTGCACGCGGCGCTCAAGGGCACCGATCTGCTGCTGCCCGGCGGATACTGCCCGGACATCGGGGTCGGCGGCCTCGTGCTGGGCGGCGGCATCGGACCGGCCACCCGCTCCCACGGCCTCACCTGCGACAGCCTCACCGCAACCACCGTCGTGACGGGCGACGCGTACACCGCCCACTGCCACGAGAACAGCAACCCCGAGCTGTTCTGGGCGTGCCGGGGCGGGGCGGGCAGCAACTTCGGCATCAACACGTCCTTCACCTTCGGCCTGCACCGGGTTCCGAAGGCGACGGCCTGGTACGACCTGTCATGGGAGTGGAAGAACGCGGCGCGCGCCCTGAAGGGCCTCGCCGAGCTGATCGCGGACCCCCGCTACCGCAGGAACCTCACCTGCCGCTTCGGCCTGCGGACGGCCGGCGGAAGACGCGTCTACGCCCAAGGGCTCTTCTTCGGTCCCGAGCAGACCCTGCGGAAGCTCACCGCCTTGCTGCGGCCGAGGACGAGCGTCACCGGCACGGCCGGGATCCAGGACTGCATGCACCGCTTCTACGAGACCGCGCCGGGGGACCCGTACCTCGCCGGCTCGATCGTGGCCGGAGCGGACCTCGGCGCCTCCGTCGCCGACGGGCTCGTCGACGCGCTCGGCAGCTGGAAGCCGGCGTCCCCGGCCTCCCGGGCCACCGTCTCCTTCTTCGCCATGGGCGGCGCGGACACGGCCCTGCGCCCGGCCGACACCGCGTACGTCCACCGTGACGCCACCTTCATCGTGGACCTGGCGGCGTACTGGTCGGACACGGATCCGTCCCGGGTGGCCGACGCCGGCCGGCACCGGCTCCAGGGGCTCTACCGCGGCCTGAGCAAGGATCTCGGCACCGACGCCTACCAGAACTTCCCCGACCCGGGGCTCAAGGACTGGCAGACCGCCTACTACGGCAAGAACTACGCGCGGCTGCAGACGGTCAAGAAGACCGTCGACCCCGGCGGGCTGTTCCGCTACCCCCAGGGCATCACCCCGGCGTAGCGCGGCGCGAGACAGCGCGGTGCGGCGCGGCGCGAGACAGCGCGGCGTGGCGCAGCGCAGGACCCGCGCACGGCCCCCGGACCGCGAAGCCGGGGGCCGTCATCCGTCATCCGAGGCGCCGCACCAGCGCCCGGTACTCGTCCCACAGCTCCTTCGGCGTGTGCTCGCCGAAGGTGTTCAGGTGCTCGGGGATCAGCGCGGCCTCCTCGCGCCACACCTCCTCGTCCACCGTGAGCAGCAGGTCCAGGTCCTCGTCGGAGATGGCGAGGCCCTCGGTGTCGAGCGCCTCGCGGGTCGGCAGGATGCCGATGGGGGTCTCGACGCCCTCGGCGCGGCCGTCTAGGCGGTCGACGATCCACTTGAGGACGCGGCTGTTGTCACCGAAGCCCGGCCACACGAACCGGCCGTCCGCGTCCTTGCGGAACCAGTTCACGTAGTAGATCTTCGGCAGCTTGGACTGGTCCCGGCCCTGGCCCACCTTCACCCAGTGGCCCATGTAGTCGCCCATGTTGTAGCCGCAGAACGGCAGCATGGCGAACGGGTCGCGGCGCAGCTCGCCGACCTTGCCCTCGGCGGCGGCGGTCTTCTCGGAGGCGACGTTGGCGCCGAGGAAGACGCCGTGCTGCCAGTCGAAGGACTCGGTCACCAGCGGGACGGCGGAGGCGCGGCGGCCGCCGAAGAGGATCGCCGAGATCGGCACGCCCTTGGGGTCCTCCCACTCGGGCGCGATGATCGGGCACTGCGAGGCGGGCACGGTGAAGCGGGCGTTGGGGTGGGCCGCCGGGGTCTGCGAGGCGGGGGTCCAGTCGTTGCCCTTCCAGTCCGTGAGGTGGGCGGGCTGCTCCTCGGTCATGCCCTCCCACCACACGTCGCCGTCGTCGGTGAGGGCGACGTTGGTGAAGACGGAGTTGCCCCAGAGGGTCTTCATGGCGTTGGCGTTGGTGTGCTCGCCGGTGCCGGGGGCGACGCCGAAGAAGCCGGCCTCGGGGTTGATGGCGTAGAGGCGGCCGTCCTCGCCGAAGCGCATCCAGGCGATGTCGTCGCCGATGGTCTCGACGCTCCAGCCGGAGACGGTGGGCTCCAGCATGGCGAGGTTGGTCTTGCCGCAGGCGGACGGGAAGGCCGCGGCGACGTACTTGGGCTCGCCCTGGGGCGGGGTGAGCTTGAGGATGAGCATGTGCTCGGCGAGCCAGCCCTCGTCGCGGGCCATCACCGAGGCGATGCGCAGGGCGTAGCACTTCTTGCCGAGCAGGGCGTTGCCGCCGTAGCCGGAGCCGTAGGACCAGATCTCGCGGTCCTCGGGGAAGTGCGAGATGTACTTGGTGGTGTTGCACGGCCACGGGACGTCGGCCTCGCCCTCGGCGAGCGGCGCGCCGAGGGTGTGGACGGCCTTGACGAAGAAGCCGTCGGTGCCGAGCTCGTCCAGGACTGCCTGGCCCATACGGGTCATGGTGCGCATGGAGACGGCGACGTAGGCCGAGTCGGTGATCTCGACACCGATGGCGGACAGCGGCGAGCCGACCGGGCCCATGCAGAACGGCACCACGTACATGGTGCGGCCGCGCATGGAGCCGCGGAAGATGCCGCCCTCGTCGTCCTTGCCCCGGAAGATCTCCCGCATCTCCGCGGGGGCCTTCCAGTGGTTGGTGGGCCCTGCGTCCTCCTCCTTCTCGGAGCAGATGAACGTGCGGTCCTCTACGCGCGCCACGTCGCTGGGGTCGGAGGCGGCGTAGTACGAGTTGGGGCGCTTGACCGGGTCGAGCTTCCTGAAGGTGCCCTTGGCGACGAGCTCCTCGCACAGGCGCTCGTACTCCGCCTCGGAACCGTCGCACCAGACCACGCGGTCCGGCTGAGTGAGGGCGGCGATCTCGTCGACCCAGGAGATCAGCTCCTGGTGCTGGGTGGGGGTGGTGGGAGCCGCACTGATGCGCGCCACGATCGCTCCGTCCCGCCGGGGAACCACGCTGCCCCGGCGTAGAGATTGAGGGTTGAACGGGCCCTGCCCGGCGCTCGGCGCACCGGAAAGAGCCCGCTTCGGCGTTGTCTGCCCCTTGGGGGCTGCGACCCAGACGCTTCGTGACCGCTCATCCGGTGCCGCCCGCACTCATTTGATCATCCGACTCCGTTTGTGTTCTGTCCAGGGGGCACCCCCGTGACCATCGCCACGCGATACTGATCCGTAACTTACGGTGGCGTAGGTAGCATGGCGGCCATGACTTCCGCGCCCGACGCAGCGCCTTCCGCGCTCCCCGCGCCCGCCGGCGCCGCGGCTGCCGCAGCCCTTCCCACAGGCGCCGCCCCCGCCGCTGCCGCCCCGCCGGGCGGCCACCTCGCCGCCTCCGCCGCCTCCGCCGCCTCCCTGATCCCGGCCAAGCCACGCCTTCGCGGCTGGTTGCACGCGGGCATGTTCCCCGCCGTGCTGATCGCCGGCGTCTTCCTGACCGCCCTCGCCGACAGCACCCGCGGCCGGATCGCCTGCGCGGTCTACGTCCTCACCGCCGGCTCGCTCTTCGGCGTCAGCGCCCTCTACCACCGGGGCAACTGGAGCCCGCGCGTCAACGCCGTGCTCCGCCGCCTCGACCACGCGAACATCTTTCTGATCATCGCCGGTACGTACACCCCGCTGACGATGCTGCTGATCCCCGGCGGCCGGGGGCAGGTGCTCCTGTGGGCCGTGTGGGCGGCCGCGGCGGCGGGCATCGCCTTCCGCGTCTTCTGGGTCGGCGCCCCGCGCTGGCTCTACACCCCCTGCTACATCGCCATGGGCTGGGCCGCGGTCTTCTTCCTGCCGGACTTCCTGCGCGCCGGCGGCATCGCCGTGCTCGTCCTGGTCGTCATCGGCGGACTGCTCTACAGCGCGGGCGGCGTCATCTACGGCATCAAGCGGCCGAACCCCTCGCCGCGCTGGTTCGGCTTCCACGAGGTCTTCCACTCGCTCACGCTGGCGGCGTTCATCGTGCACTACGTCGGCATCTCCCTGGTGGCGTACACCCACGCTTGAGCCGCGGTGCGGCCCTTTCGGGCCGTCCGGAACATGGCCGCGGACCCGGCCGTGAACATGGCCGCGACCGCAGGGGTCGCGGCCATGTTTCATGCCCGGTTACGGGTGGATTTATGCCGGTTTTGTGCTTGCGTCGTGCGTCGGTCCTGCGCCGGGCCTGCGCGGTCCCCGCGCAAGCGGTGGCCCGCACGCGGTGGCCCGCACGCCCGGCGGGCGTGGCCGGTGGCCGCGCGGCTCGGCGAGTTACCGGCGCATTACCGGCGCAGCTTCTCCGCCAGCTCGCCCGGGTCCGTCGTCGGCGCGTCGCAGACGAAGCCGCGGCAGACGTACGCCACCGCGCGCCCGTCCGCCAGCGGCCGGTTCGCCAGCAGCGGCACCTCCACGGCGGTGGGATCGGACGCGGGCGGCGGGGCACCGACGGCGACGGCCAGGCCCGGGGCCGTGGACAGCAGGGCGGTGCGGTGCAGGACGGCCGTGGCCGGATCGTCCGGCAGGCCCACGACGGCGGCCTCGCGCGGCCCGTCCAGCAGCGCCTCCGCCACCGCCAGGCCCCAGCTGATGAAGCGCGGCGCGCGCGGGCCCAGCGCCCGGACCACGCCGAGCGCCCGCTCGGCGGCCTCGCGGTGCACGGTGCTGCCGGTGTACGCGGCGTACGTCAGCAGCGCGCCGCAGGCGGCGGTCCAGCCGGACGGCGCGGCGTTGTCCGTCGGGTCCTGGGGGCGCCGGATGAGCGTCTCGGCGTCGTCGGCGGTGTCGAAGAGGGCGCCGTCCGGGCCGGTGAAGCGGGTGAGGACCGTGTCGAGGAGGAGGCCCGCGAAGTCCACCCACACGCCCTCGCCGGTGACGGCGCTGAGCGCGAGGAAGCCCTCAGCGACGTCCGCGTAGTCCTCCAGGACGCCCGCGTGGCTCCCGGCCGTGCCGTCGAGCGAGGTGCGGAAGAGGCGCGCGTGCCAGTCCATGTGCGTACGGACGAGCAGGTCGGCGGCGTCGGTGGCGGCCTGTACGAGGTCCGGGCGGTCGAAGAAGGCGCCGGTCTCGGCGAGCGCGGCGATCGCCAGGCCGTTCCAGGCGGCCACCACCTTGTCGTCGCGGCCGGGGCGGGGCCGCTGTTCGCGCGCCGCGAGAAGCCTGCGGCGCACCGAGTCGAGCTTGCCGGCATCGAGGAGCCGCTCCGAGCCGGGGAGCCGGAGCACGGAGCTGCCGTGCTCGAACGTGCCCTCCTCCGTGACGCCGAAGTGGGCCGCCGCGAGCAGCGCGTCCTCCTCGCCGAGCACCTCGCGCAACTGCTGCGGCGTCCACACGTAGTAGGCGCCCTCCACGTGCCGGCCGGTCCCGTCGTCGCTGTCGGCGTCCAGCGCGGACGCGAAGCCGCCCTGCTCGGTGCGCATCTCGCGGACCAGGAAGCCGGCCGTCTCCAGGGCGACGCGGCGGGCGAGCTCCGAGCCCGTGGCCCGCCACAGGTGCGCGTAGGCGCGGCAGAGCAGGGCGTTGTCGTACAGCATCTTCTCGAAGTGCGGCACCACCCACTCCGCGTCGACGGAATAGCGCGCGAAGCCGCCGCCGAGCTGGTCGTAGATGCCGCCGCGGGCCATCGCCTCACAGGTCGCCTGCGCCATCTCCAGGGCGCCCTCGGAGCCCGTACGGGCGTGGTGGCGCAGCAGGAACTCCAGCGTCATGGACGGCGGGAACTTCGGCGCCCCGCCGAAGCCGCCGCGCACCGCGTCGAACTCGCGGGTCAGGCCCAGCAGGGCGGCGCCCAGGTCCTCGGCGGCGGGGGGCTGCGCGGGGGCGTTTGCGTCCGCCGGGACGCCGAGCGCGAGGGTGCGCTCGGAGAGGTCGCGCACGATGCGGCCCGCGACCTGCCCGACCTCGTCGCGGCGGTCCCGCCACGCGGCCCGCACGCCCTCCAGGACCTGCGGGAAGCCGGGCATGCCGTGGCGGGGGGCGGGCGGGAAGTAGGTGCCGAAGTAGAACGGCTCGGCGTCGGGCGTGAGGAAGACCGTCATGGGCCAGCCGCCCTGTCCGGTCGCGGCCTGCACGGCCTCCATGTACACGGCGTCGACGTCGGGCCGCTCCTCGCGGTCGACCTTGACGGCGACGAAGTGCTCGTTGACGAGCGCGGCGGTGGCCTCGTCCTCGAAGGACTCGTGCGCCATCACGTGGCACCAGTGGCAACTGGAGTAGCCGACGCTCAGCAGCACCGGCACGTTCCGCCGCCGGGCCTCGGCGAAGGCCTCGGCCGACCACGGCCACCAGTCGACCGGGTTCTCGGCGTGCTGGAGGAGATAGGGGGACGTCTCGTGCGCCAGGCGGTTGGGCATGCGCCCATCCTCGCGCACGGGGCGCCTTCCCGGGCGCCGGGCCACGGGGCCGTGTCCGCGGCGGGCCGCCTGCCGGCGACGTCGGCGTCGCGTCGGCGGCGAAGGCCGGTCCGGCGCCGCCGGTCACCGCCGACGTGGCTGATCACCGCTGCGGCGGGAGAAGTTCCCTCCGCCGCGACGGTGATCAGCCACAGCGGTGCAGTCCGGCGGTGCCTAACCGGCCTCGGCCGTCCGGTGCGCCCCGGGCGTCAGGACGTCTTCGGGGGCTGGGCCGAGGACGCCGGCGCCGCGTCGGCCGCCGGCTCCTCGACGAAATCCACCCGCTTCATGTGCCGGTTCATGCTCTTCATCAGGAACCACACCGCCACGCCGATCACGGCGAAGACGATGAAGCCGAGGACACCGGGGGTGACCTTGTTCTTGTCGAGTTCTTCGGCGAGCGGCACCAGCTGGGCGGCGGCGGCGAGGGAGCTCATCATGGGGTCAATTGTTGCGGATGCCCGCGAAGAGGTCGTCCTCGGGGAGGGACGTGCCGACGAGAGACTTCGCCAGCTCGTACTCCTCCGTCGGCCAGACCTCCCGCTGGAGGTCCAGCGGCACGCGGAACCAGCCCCCGTCCGGGTCGATCTGCGTGGCGTGCGCGATCAGCGCCTTGTCGCGGATCTCGAAGAAGTCGCCGCAGGGCACGTACGTGGTCAGGGTGCGCTCGCGCCCCATCTCCTCCCACCGCTTCAGCCACTCGCCGTAGGGGGACTCCATGCCCCGCTCCAGCAGCGCCTCGTGCAGCGCCTGGGTGCGCGGCCGGTTGAAGCCCTGGTTGTAGTAGAGCTTCAGCGGCTGCCACGGCTCGCCGGCCTCGGGGTAGCGCGAGGGGTCGCCGGCCGCCTCGAAGGCCACCATCGAGATCTTGTGGGTCATGATGTGGTCGGGGTGCGGGTAGCCGCCGTTCTCGTCGTACGTGGTGACCACGTGCGGACGGAACTCGCGGATCAGCTTCACCAGCCGCCCGGCCGCCTCCTCCACGTCCTGCAGGGCGAAGCAGCCCTCCGGCAGCGGCGGCAGCGGGTCGCCCTCCGGCAGGCCGGAGTCGACGAAGCCCAGCCACTCCTGCTTGACGCCGAGGATGTCGCGCGCCTCGGCCATCTCCTTGGCGCGGACCTCGTGGATGTGCTCCTCGATGTAGGGGTCGCCCTGGAGCTTGGGGTTGAGGATGGAGCCGCGCTCGCCGCCCGTGCAGGTGGCCACCAGCACGTCCACCCCCTCGGACACGTACTTGGCCATCGTGGCCGCGCCCTTGCTCGACTCGTCGTCGGGGTGGGCATGCACGGCCATCAGTCGCAGCTGCTCAGTCAAGGCTCGGTCCTCAGTCACTGGTCATGGCCCGTCTTATCGGTGTGTCGGGGCGCCTCCTATAGTGACCGAAGCGGGAGGCGTTTCATTCCAGTTCTCCCCAGCGGCACCGACCCGGAGGAACGATCATGGCTGCGGCACGCGAGGGCCTGCCCGAAGGCCGCTACGGCCGCTCGGCCGACGCGCGCGCGGACCGCAAGCTCAAGATCATCGGTGCGGTGCTGGGCGCGGGGCTGCTGGGCGTGGTCGCCTGGTCCGGGATCCACTACATCACCGCGACGGACGTCACAGGCCAGCTCGTCCGCTCGAAGCCGGTCTCGGACGACACCGTGCAGGCGGTGGTGGAGATCCGCAAGGAGAAGGACCAGACGGGCGTGTGCACGCTGCTCTCCCTCGGCAGCGACGGCTCGGAGGTCGGGCGCAAGGACTTCACGCTGGATCGCCGCGAGGAGCACTTCACCGAGTTCGTCGTCATGCGCACGACGCAGCACGCGGCCGCGACGAAGCTCGAAGGCTGCCGGGCGACCTCGAAGCGCTGACGGCGCACTGACGACGCACCGATGAAGCGCTGAGCAGATCTTCACACAGCGCTGACGCGCCGCAGCTGATCGGCTACGCCTCACCGCCCCCCTCCTGACCTGCATTGACGCGATTCTTGCGCGATTTCTCCCGTTTACTTCTTCCCCCTCTCCGGGCCCAATTGTTAGGCTCGTGGTTTCGCCCCGCTTTGAAGGTGCACCCTTCTGAGTAGGGCGTTCATTTGTTATCGCGATGTATCCCCAAGCATTCCCCCAGTACCGACGAGGAGCACCTGTGACCCAGACCAGCGACAACGTCACCTGGCTGACTCAGGAGGCGTACGACCAGCTCAAGGCCGAGCTGGAGTACCTGTCTGGTCCCGCTCGCACCGAGATCGCGGCCAAGATCGCGGCCGCCCGCGAGGAGGGTGACCTGCGAGAGAACGGCGGGTACCACGCGGCCAAGGAGGAGCAGGGCAAGCAGGAGCTCCGCGTGCGCCAGCTCACCCAGCTGCTGGAGAGCGCGAAGGTCGGCGAGGCCCCGGCGGCCACCGGCGTCGTCGCGCCCGGCATGGTCGTCACCATCGCCTTCGACGGCGACCCGGACGACACCCTGGAGTTCCTCCTCGCCTCCCGCGAGTACGCCAGCTCGGACATCGAGACGTACTCGCCGCAGTCCCCGCTGGGCTCCGGCGTCAACGGCAAGAAGATCGGCGAGGACGCCCAGTACGAGCTGCCGAACGGCAAGAAGGCCATGGTCCGCATCCTGGAGGCCAAGCCGTACACCGGCTGAGCCGCGGGTCGTACCCTCGAAGGCCCACCCCCCCCTTCCGGGGGGGGTGGGCCTTCGCTGTGCTCACGCCGTCGCCGAGCGGAACTTCCGCACCGCCAGCGTCCGGAACAGTCCGATGATCAGCACCGACCAGATCAGCGAAGCCCACACCGGGTGCTGCATCGGCCACGCCCCCGGCACCGGATAGCCGTCCGGCAGGTTGCCGAAGAGCTGCCGCGCCGCCTGCACGGTCGCACTGAAGGGGTTCCACTCGGCGATCACGCGCAGCACCGTCGGCATGTTGTCGGCGGGCACGAAGGCGTTGGAGATGAAGGTGAGCGGGAAGAGCCAGATCAGCCCGCCGGACGTCGCCGCCTCCGGCGTGCGCACCGACAGCCCGATCAGCGCGCCGATCCAGGAGAAGGCGTAGCCGAGCAGGAGCAGCAGCGCGAAGCCCGCCACGGCCTTGGGGATGCCCGCGTGCGTCCGCCAGCCGACGATCACGGCGACGATCGCCAGCACCACGAGCGTGAGCGCGGTCTGCACCAGGTCGGCGAGGGTGCGGCCGGTGAGGACGGCGCCGCGGGCCATGGGCAGGGAGCGGAAGCGGTCGATGAGCCCCTTGTGCATGTCGTCGGCGATGCCCGCCCCGGCGCCGGCCGTGGCGAAGGTCACCGTCTGGGCGAAGATGCCCGCCATGAGGAACTGGCGGTACGTGGACGGGTCCGTACTGCCGCCGACGGCGATCGAGCCGCCGAAGACGTAGCTGAACAGCACCACGAACATGATCGGCTGGATCAGCCCGAAGATGACCACCTCGGGGATGCGGATCATCCGGATCAGGTTGCGCTTGGCGACCACGAGGGAGTCGCGCACGGAGCGGCCGATGCCGCCGTGGACGCGCAGGGCGGCGGCTCTGGAGGCGGGGCTGCCGATGACGCTCATGACGTGACCTCCTGCTGTGCGCCGGTCTCCCCGGCCCCCTCGGTGACGTCGCCGGCCTCCGCCTCCGCGGCGTGCCCGGTGAGCGAGATGAAGACGTCGTCCAGGGTCGGCCGGCGCAGGGCGATGTCGTCGATGTCGATGCCGCGGCCGTCGAGCTCCCGGATGACCTCGGCGAGCAGCTTGGCACCGCCGGAGACCGGCACGGTCACCTTGCGGGTGTGCTTCTCGACCGAGGACGTGCCCTTGCCGAAGCCGCGCAGCACGCCGTCGGCGAGCGGGATGTGCTCGGGGTTGCGCACGACGACCTCGACGCGCTCGCCGCCCGTACGGGCCTTGAGCTGGTCGGAGGTGCCGCGGGCGATGACCTTGCCGTGGTCGACCACGCAGATGTCGTGCGCGAGGTGGTCGGCCTCCTCCAGGTACTGGGTGGTGAGCAGGAGGGTGGTGCCGCCGGCCACCAGCTCCTGGATGACCTCCCACAGGGCCTGCCGGTTGCGCGGGTCGAGGCCGGTCGTGGGCTCGTCCATGAACATCACGGGCGGGCTGACGACGAGGGCCGCGGCCAGGTCGAGGCGGCGGCGCATGCCGCCCGAGTAGGTCTTGGCGATGCGGTCGGCGGCGTCGGCGAGGTCGAAGCGCTCCAGCAGCTCGCCGGCCCGCGTCTTCGCGTCGCGGGCGGACATCTGGTAGAGCTGGCCGACCATCCGCAGGTTCTCACGCCCCGTCAGATATTCGTCGACGGCGGCGAACTGCCCCGACAGGCCGATGGAGCGCCGGACTTCGTCGGGCTTTCTGAGGACGTCGATGCCCGCCACGAAGGCGGAGCCGCGGTCGGGTTTGATGAGCGTGGTGAGGACGCGTACCGCTGTGGTCTTGCCGGCGCCGTTGGGGCCGAGCAGTCCTAGAACGGTTCCTTCCGGTACGTCGAGGTCGACGCCGTCCAGAGCTCTCACGTCGCCGAAGGTCTTCACCAGGCCTTCGGCATAAATGGCGCCTGGCATGGAAGTTCTCCCCGCTGGGTGACGTATTACCTGATTTTACGTTCGATGGGGCGATCGTGCCGGGTGAATGCCGTTCCCCGCTTGTGCGGGGCAACGGCCTTTGCGCGCCGGTCCTTTCTCGCCCCTCCTTGCCCCTCCTCGCAGTGCTCCGGACCCTTCGTCTCCAGGTGCAGGTCCACTTCCGCCTCGGCCAGGCCGAGCCTCGGGTCGGTGCGGACGTGCCCGACGTCCAGGACGTTCGCGTCGGCCGCCGAGAGCACCCCCAGGAGCGCCGCGAGCGCCCCCGGGCGGTCCGTCAGCCGCAGCCGCAGGCTCAGGTAGCGGCCGGCCGCCGCCATGCCGTGCCGCAGGACGCGCTGCAGCAGCAGCGGATCGACGTTCCCGCCCGACAACACGGCGACGAGGGGTCCCTCGAACGGGTCGGGTTCGGCCAGCAGCGCCGCCACCGGCGCCGCCCCGGCCGGCTCCACGACCATCTTGGCCCGCTCCAGGCAGAGCAGCAGCGCCGCGGCCAGGGCGTCCTCGGAGACCGTACGGACCCCGTCGACCAGCTCCCGGACGATGCCGAAGGGCACGTCCCCGGGCCGGCCCACCCGGATGCCGTCGGCCACCGTCACCGGCTCCGTGACCGCCACGGGCCGCCCGGCGGCCAGCGACGGCGGGTACGCGGCCGCGCCCGCCGCCTGCACGCCCACGATCCGGACGTCCGGCCGCAGCGCCTTGACCGCGGCGGCGATCCCGGCCGCGAGCCCGCCGCCGCCCACGGCCACCACGATCGTGCGCACCTCGGGGCACTGCTGCAGGATCTCCAGGCCGACGGTGCCCTGACCGGCGACGACGTCCGGGTGGTCGAAGGGGTGGACGAAGACGGCGCCCGTGGCCCGCGCGTACTGCCGGGCCGCCGACAGCGCCTCGTCCAGGACCTGCCCCTGCAGGCGCACCTCCGCGCCGTACGCGCGGGTCGCGGCGACCTTCGGCAGGGGCGCGCTCGCCGGCATGAACACCGTGGAGCGCACGCCCAGGAGCGCGGCCGCCAGGGCCACGCCCTGCGCATGGTTGCCCGCGCTGGCGGCCACCACCCCCGCCGCGCGCTCCCCCCGCGACAGCCCGGCGATGCGCGTGTACGCGCCGCGGACCTTGAACGAACCGGTCCGCTGGAGGTTCTCGCACTTGAGGTGGACGGGGCCGCCGATCAGGCCGGAGAGGTGACGGCTGCCCTCCAGGGCCGTGACGCGGGTGACGCCGGCGAGGACCTCGCGGGCGCGCAGGACGTCGTCGAGGCCGACAGCGGGGACGGCGGCGGGCCCGGCCGGCCGGTCCGCTGCGCGTACGTCCATGAGGCCAGTGTGGCAGCCGGGCGTGCGGCCCGCGTGCGGCTCGACTCCCGGCTCGGGGTCCGGCTCGGGTTCCAGCTCGGGTCCTGACCGGGGTCCCGGCTCGGGTCCTGACCGGGTTCCCCGGTCGGCTTTCGGCTCGGTTCCGGCTCGGTTCCAGCTCACTTGCGCCTCGTTTACGTAACGACCTTACGTAACGACCGTCGAGGCAGGCGCATATCGCCCGGCCGATTTCGGTGCGCATCACAGTGCATATCCATGCATACCGAGCGGATTGCCCGGTACCGCTGGAGCGGATTGTCCGCCACCGGCCCCAGGGCCCTCCGGGCCGCGTACTCTGTCCCCCAATCTTCCCTGCCCGACGCACGAAGTGAGCCCCAGGCCATGCCCACCCCTTCGGACATGACGACCGACCTCGCCCCCGGTGTCCTCGACGCGCTCCAGCACCAGGTGGCCGTCTTCGCACGCCGCGCCGAACAGACGCGGCTCGGCGGCGTGGGACAGGTCCGCAACTCGATGGACCGCGCCGCTTATCTGCTGCTCAACCGGCTCGACCAGGAAGGTCCGATGGGCGTCAAGGCGCTCGCCGCCGGCATGGGCATCGACTCCTCGACCGTCACCCGCCAGGTGGCGCCGCTGGTCGACACCGGCCTGGTGAAGCGCACGTCGCACCCCGAGGACGGCCGCGCCGTGGTCCTCCAGCTCTCCCCGCGCGGCAAGGCGCGCCTGGAGGAGGTGCGGGCCTCGCGGCGCGCGCTGATGGCGCTGGTGACGGACGGCTGGAGCGAGGAGGAGCGGGACGCGTTCTGCTCGCTGCTCACGCGCTTCAACACGGCGCTGTCCGAGGTGCACAACGCCCTGCCGCCGGTGACGCCGACGGCGTGACGGGGGCGGCGTGACGGCGCCGCGGGCCCCGGCGGCGCCGTGCGCATGCAGCGCTGAGCGCCGTAAACGCGTACGTCGGGTGGACCGGTGACCGGCCCACCCGACGCACGGGCAAGGAGAGAGCGCGACGCCCGGCGACTAGCCCAGCGCCTGCGTGAGGTCGGCGAGCAGGTCGTCGACCGACTCGATGCCGACGGACAGGCGCACCAGGTCCGCGGGGACCTCCAGCTGGGAGCCGGCGGTCGACGCGTGCGTCATCAGGCCCGGGTGCTCGATCAGCGACTCCACGCCGCCGAGGGACTCGCCGAGGGTGAAGACCTCGGTGCGGTTGCAGATCTCGACGGCCTGCTCCTGGCCGCCGGAGACGCGGAACGACACCATGCCGCCGAAGGACTTCATCTGCTTGGCGGCGACCTCGTGCAGCGGGTGCTCGGGCAGGCCCGGGTAGTAGACCTGCGTCACCTTCGGGTGGGAGACGAGCAGCTCGGCCACGCGCTCGGCGTTGGCGCTGTGCCGGTCCATGCGCACGGCCAGGGTCTTGATGCCGCGCAGCGTCAGCCAGGAGTCGAAGGGGCCGGCGACGGCGCCCATCGCGTTCTGGTGGTAGGCGAGCTCCTCGGCCAGACCCGCGTCCGCGGTGATCAGCGCGCCGCCCACGACGTCGGAGTGACCGCCCATGTACTTGGTCGTGGAGTGCACGACCACGTCCGCGCCGAGCGCGAGCGGCTGCTGCAGGTACGGGCTCGCGAAGGTGTTGTCGATGACCAGGCGGACCCCGGCCGAGCGGGCGACCTCGGCGAGGGCGGCGATGTCGCTGATGCCCAGCAGCGGGTTCGACGGGGTCTCGACCCAGATGACCTTGGTCGAGGGGCGCAGCGCGGCGCGCACCGCGGCCGGGTCGGAGGTGTCGGCGACCGACCACTCCACGCCCCAGCGGCTGATCACCTTGGCGAAGAGGCGGAACGTGCCGCCGTAGGCGTCGTTCGGGATGACCACGTGGTCGCCGGGCGCCAGGAGCGTACGCAGCAGGGTGTCCTCGGCGGCCAGGCCGGAGGCGAAGGCCAGGCCGCGCACACCGCCCTCCAGCGCCGCCAGGTTCTCTTCCAGGGCGGTACGGGTCGGGTTGGCGCTGCGGCTGTACTCGTAGCCGCCGCGCAGACCGCCGACGCCGTCCTGCTTGTAGGTGGACACCTGGTAGATCGGCGGCACGACAGCCCCGGTCAGGGGGTCCGGCTCCTGCCCGGCGTGGATGGCCAGGGTTTCGAAGGCATGCTGATCGCTCATTTTCCCGAGCCTAGTACTCCGCACACCCGAACACCCGTGTTCACTTGTAACCGGAGCATGAACGATCCGCGGAGTTCGCGCGTTGTTCCTCACACAGCCCTACTCGTCGCACTACGCTGCCCCACCCACGTTCAGGACCGCTCATGGAGTTTCTGCTCATCCTGCTGGCCGTCGCCGTGATCGCCGCCGTCCTCGCCGGGCCCGCGCTGCGCCGCCGGCGGGCGCGCGCGGGGCTGGCCGGCGACAAGTACGGCCCCGGCCCCGGCCCGGCCGACGCCGCCGCCGCGTACGGCTTCGTGCCGCCCGAGCAGCTGGACGTCCGCCTGCCCGGGCCCGACCCCGAGCTGCTGGGCGCCGTCGAAGAGGCCCGCCGCAGCCAGGACTGGAAGCCGGCCGCCGAGCTCCTCTCGCGCACGCACGACCCCGAGCAGCGCTGGCAGCGGGTGCAGACCCTGGCGGGCGCGGCGGTCCGCGAGCTGTCCGAGGCGCCGGGCACGGGCGGGCTGTGGCTGCGGCACTGGCGCGTGGTGGCCCCGGAGGATGCGGGCGGCGCGGCGGTGCAGGCCGAGTTCCTCGTCCAGCAGGCCCTGCGCGACCCCTCCTCGCAGGACTACCGCATGATCCTGGAAGAGGCCCGCACGGTCTGCGCGGAGGCCGCCCGGCTGGCCCCCGAGGATGTGGTGCCGCTGATCGTCGAGCTGGGCGTGGCGCGCGGCCTGGGCGCCGGCGAAGCGGAGTTCCAGTCGGTGTGGGAGCGGCTCGTCGCCCGTACGCCCCAGCACATGGGGGCGCACCTGGCCGCGCTGCGCTACTGGAGCGCGAAGTGGCACGGCTCCCGGGAACAGGCGTACGCCTTCGCGCAGCGGGCGGCCGCGGGCGCGGCGAAGGGCAGCCTGCTGCCGGCGCTGCCGCTGTTCGCCGTCCACGACCACCTGCCGGACGTGAACGTGGTCCAGGGCCTCTACCGCAGCGAGGTGATCACCCGCGCCGTGGAGGGGGCGCAGTTCGCGGCCCTCCACGCTCCGTCCGACCACCCCGTGCTGCCGCACGTCCGCCATCTGCTGGTGTGGTTCCTGGTCAACGCCGAGCGCTATCCGGAGGCGATCGAGCAGCTCCGCCGGGTGGACGGCCACATCGGGGCGGTGCCGTGGACGTACGAGGCGGACCCGGTCGCGGCGTACGCGGCGTACCGGGCGGTCGCGCTGGCGGGCGGGGAATCGCCGGGAGCGGCGAACCGTTGGCTGTAGAGCCCCTGCCGACAGCCGCTGCCGACACCCCGGAGGCCTGACATGCTCTTCCCCACCCGAGAACCCCGCCTCCCCACCCCGGAGGAGGCCCTCAAGGGCCGCCCGGAGCCGGAATTCCCCCTCCAGGAGCGCCACACGGTCCTCGGCACGCCCCTGGGCGGCCCGTACCCCGCCGGCCTGGAGGTGGCGGACTTCGCCCTGGGCTGCTTCTGGGGCGCGGAGCGCAAGTTCTGGCAGACGGAGGGCGTCTGGACGACCCTGGTCGGCTACCAGGGCGGCCACACCCCGCATCCCGCCTACGAGGAGGTCTGCAGCGGCCTGACGGGCCACACGGAGGTGGTCCGCGTGGTCTTCGACCCGGCAAAGGTCTCGTACGGCACGCTCTTGAAACTCTTCTGGGAATCCCACGACCCCACCCAGGGCTTCCGCCAGGGCAACGACCGGGGCACCCAGTACCGCTCGGCGGTCTACACCCACTCCGCCGAGCAGCAGTCGGCCGCGGAGTCCTCCCGGGAGGCGTACCAGTCGGTCCTGACGGGCTCGGGCTACGGCCGGATCACCACAGAAATCCTCCCGGCGGGCCCCTTTTATTTTGCAGAGCCCTACCACCAGCAGTACTTGGACAAGAACCCGGCGGGCTACTGCGGCATCGGCGGCACGGGCGTGAGCTGCCCGATCGGCGTGGCGAAGGCCGGTGACTGAGCCGCTGCCTGCAGGGGCGGTGGCGACGCTGGAGGCGCTGCTGGCGGGTGCCGACCCGGCCATCAGCGCGCTCCGAGCGCAGATCCCGCACGCCCGGGTGACGGGCGGATGCGCCTGCGGCTGCGCGACGCTCGACCTGACGGTGGACCGAACGGCGGTCGCTCCGGCCCCCGCGGCGGGGGGTGTGGTGGCGGACGCCTGGTACCAAGTACCGGAAAACGCGGGCGTGATGCTCTTCGCAAGGGAGGGCTACCTCTCCCTACTGGAGATCTACACGACCTCCAGCGCCCCCATCACTACGTGGCCGGAGCCCCGCTTCCAGCAGCGCTGAACACGCGATGGTGCTGCCGCGCGCCAACTCCTGCACCGGCCCGGTCTCAGGTAACGCTGGAGGGCGGTTCGCCGTGCTCCAGGTACTGGGGGTGGGTCTCGTGCCGTGCGGTGATTGCGCGCTTCACCCGGCGGGCGAGCCTTGGGATGAGTAGCTGGTCGACGGCGTCCGCCGGGTGGAACTCGGCGGCGAGGACCTCCTCACCGTCGGGCTTGATCGCGTTCAGGTCCTCCGGCTGCAGCTCGCCGCCGTCGAAGACGTAAAGGACCTTGTCGCCCTCGGCGTCGTTCGGTGCCCAGTCCACGACCAGGAGCGGGCCGATAGCCGGCGTGATGCCCAGTTCCTCTTCTACCTCGCGACGGCACGCGGCCAGAGGGGATTCCCCTTCCTCGATGTATCCGCCGGGGATCTCCCACTTGGGCTTGTACGAGGGGCGGACCAAGAGCACGTGCCCCTTGTCATTGAAGAACAACGCGCCTGCCGCCATGCGCGGGCGGGCTGGCCGCCCCTCCTGCTCTGTCTCCGTCATGCTGGGAGCCTAGCCAGTCAACCTGGCGCCCTCGGGCTCGATCTCCTGAGGTCCCCCGCCCCGGGGCCGAGGCGGGGGTCGGCGGGTCATTTACCCCAGGTGCTGCGGTTGTTGACGTCTCGGACTTTGGCTCGTAGCGCCTCGTCGGCGCTGGGAGCCTGCTGCTCGCGAGAGCTGCAGGTGCAGTTCCGAACGGCGGGATGCCAGATGTCGATGCCGTGTGCGGTCGCCCAGACGTAGACACCGCAGGGGGATGGGGAGAGAGACGGCGAGGAGATTGCGGGGACCGGCGTGGGGTCAGGGCAAGGGGCAGGGCCGGGACGGCGGGAGGCGAACAGCTTCTTCACGCGTTGCGCCCACCCGGCGATAAAGTCGTGCATCGTCGACGCTCCTTCTCAGCGTTGACCGTGCCCCGGGGCCGTTCGCGCGGTCGCCGGGGCTTTGAGTACCTGCCGAAGATAGGGCGCGGCATAGAGCAGTGTGGTGCAGCAAGGAGCGTTCCACTCATACGTGTTGCTCCATGCTGCGCTATGTTGACGCGCATGGGAGATGAACGCGATGCGTCACCTGTCGACCCGACCAAGGCGGCCTACGTCTACATGCAGGTCGCAGACCATGTAGAGGCTCAGATCGAGGCCGGTGCGCTGCGTGTGGGTGCACGTCTCCCAGGTGAGCGTGACCTCGCCGAGGAGTACGGCGTGGCCATTGGAACGGTGCGCCGCGCCGTCCAAGAACTGCGGGACCGCGGCCTGTTGATCACCCTTCCGGCCAAGGGGACGTTCGTGGCGCAGCGGAGCCAGCCCTCTGCGTAGGAATCCCCGGATGCGGCAAGAGCAGGACGGGGCATGGCGCGGACCCCCTTCCCGGAGCGGGGGTCGGCGAGTTCGGTACTGCGCGCCGGAGGCTCCTTTTCTAGGAGAAGGCGAAGACGACGGCGAGCAGCACGACAAGAAGGGCGAATGTCTCCCATCGGGTCGCACGCCTGAGTGTGCGCAGCGATATGGGTTTGCCGGAGCGCGATGCCGGTGATCGGTTCGCGCTGTAGTCGTCGGATGTGTCGTCGCTCATCCCGCCATGCTAGCCATGCCGCATCCCGTGCTTCGCGCTCCTAGCGGCCGGGCTCCGTGACTCCCAGGGCCGCTGCGTGGGCCGCCAGGCGTTCCGCGGCCAGGGCTTTGCCTGCCGGGTCGGCGAGGGTGGTGGCTACGACCAGGGCCTGGCCCGCGAGTTGGTGGGCGCGTTGGTGGAGGGCGGTGACGTGGGCGGGGGTGCTGCGGTCC
>NZ_JBPQTW010000066.1:0-30377 GCF_051386535.1 Streptomyces sp. URMC 127 | reverse complement strand
CCGCCGAAGGCAGCGCCCCCGGCTCCGAGTGCGCCACCCTCCCCGTCCCCCTCGACTACCGCGAACCCGGCGGCCCCACCGTCGGCATCGCCGTCTCCCGCCTCCGCTCGGACCGGCCGCACGCCCGCCGCGGTTCGCTGCTGCTGATACCGGGCGGGCCGGGAGGCTCGGGCGTGGCCGACGTCGCCCGGAAGGGCGCGGAGGTGCGCAAGGCCACCAACGGCGCCTACGACATCGTGGCGCTCGACCCGCGGGGCGTGGGCGGCAGCACGGCCGCCGACTGCGGACTCTCCGAGGACGACCGGCAGTTCCTCCACTTCCGCGCCTGGCCGGCCCCGGACGGCGACATTTCGGAGGGGATCGCCCGCTCCCGGCGCATCGCCGAAGCCTGCGCCCGTAACGGCGGCGCCGTCCTGCGCAGTGTGACCACGCGCAACGAGGCCCGGGACATCGACAGCTTCCGCAAGGCCCTGGGCGAGCGGAAGCTGTCCGCCGTCGGCGTTTCGTACGGGACGTACGTGGGCGCCGTCTACGCCCAGATGTTCCCCGAGCGCACCGACCGCTGGGTGCTCGACAGCAGCACCGACCCCGACCCGGCCCGCGTCGCACACGGCTGGCTGAACAACATGGCGGGCGGCGCCGACGACGCCTTCCCCGACTTCGCCCGCTGGGCGGCCGACCCGGCCCGCGGCAAGGACCGGCTCGCCGCACGCCCCGAGGACGTCCACCCCCTGTTCCTGGCCCTCGCCGCCGAGCTGGACCGCAAGCCCCGCACGTTCAAGGACACCGGCCACGCCCTCACCGGGAACGTGCTGCGGCAGGTGATGCAGATGAGCCTGTACGGCAAGGAGCGCTACCCGGTCGTCGCCGGACTGATCCGGGCCGCCCGCAGCGGCGGCGACGGCCCGGTCACCGAGCCCGACCCGTTCCCCGAGCCGCTCTCGCAGCGCGAGGCGGCCGTCTTCGCCGGCACCGTCTGCAACGACGTGGCCTGGCCGCGCGACCCCGCCTCGTACCAGCGGGACGTCGCCGTGGACCGCGTCCGCCATCCGCTCACCGGGGGCATGCCGGCGACCATCACCCCGTGTGCGTTCTGGAAGGACGAGCCCGCCGAGAAGACCACCCGCATCACGTCCCGGGGTCCGTCGAACATCCTGATGGTGCAGAACCTGCGCGACCCGTCGACGCCCCACCGCGGCGCCCTGAAGATGCGCGAGGCCCTCGGCGACCGCGCCCGCCTGGTCTCCGTGGACGCCGGCGGCCACGGCGTGTGGCTCGACAGCGGCAACGCCTGCAGCGACCGTGCCGTCAGCGACTTCCTCGTCACCGGTAAGCGGCCGACCGAGGACACGGTCTGCCGCGCTCAGGGCTCCGGCTCCTAGAACATCCGGAACATCAGAGCTCCGGCTCCTAGAACAGCTGCTGCTGGCCGTCCATCGGCGGCTCCTCCGGGTCGAACAGCCGCGGCTCCGTGGCCAGCAGCGGCGCCGAGCGGCGCGAGCCCGGGCAGGAGACCAGCTCGTACGAGAAGGCGGGGCGGCGGCCCGGCGGGTCGTGGCGGGCGTAGCGGCCGCCGACGACGGCGATCTCGCGAGTGCATACGGGGCAGGCGCGGCGGGGAGCGGACATACCCTCCAGTGTCTCCTACGGAGCGCGGTGGCCGGTCACAAGCACGGTGGCCGGTCAAAAGCACGGTGGCTGGTCACAAGCACGGTGGCCGGTCAGAAGACATCGGCCGGGACGTGCGTCCCCCACACCTCCCGCAGCGCCCCGCACACCTCCCCCACCGTCGCCCGCGCCCGCAGCGCGTCCTTCATCGGGGGCAGGACGTTGTCCGTGCCCGCCGCCGCCTTGCGGAGCGCCGCGAGCGCCGCGTCCACCGCGCGGCCGTCCCGCTCCGCCCGCAGCCGGGCGAGCCGCTCCCGCTGCCGGGCCTCGATGGCCGGGTCGACGCGCAGCGGTTCGTACGGCTCCTCCTCGTCGAGCCGGAAGCGGTTGACGCCGACGACGACGCGTTCGCCGCTGTCGGTCTCCTGGGCGATGCGGTACGCGTTGCGCTCGATCTCGGCCTTCTGGAATCCCTGTTCGATGGCGGCGACGGCTCCGCCGCGGTCCTCGACCCGGCGCATGAGGTCCACGGCCGCCGCCTCGGTCGCGTCGGTCAGGGACTCGACGGCGTACGAGCCGGCGAAGGGGTCCACCGTGGCCGTCACGTCCGTCTCGTGGGCGAGGACCTGCTGGGTGCGCAGCGCGAGCCGGGCCGCCTTGTCCGTCGGCAGGGCGATGGCCTCGTCGAAGGAGTTGGTGTGCAGGGACTGGGTGCCGCCGAGGACGGCCGCGAGGCCCTGGACGGCGACGCGCACCAGGTTCACCTCCGGCTGCTGGGCGGTGAGCTGGACGCCGGCCGTCTGCGTGTGGAAGCGCAGCATCTGCGACTTCGGGTCGCGGGCGCCGAACTCCTCCTTCATCACCCGCGCCCAGATCCGCCGGGCCGCCCGGAACTTGGCGACCTCCTCCAGCAGCGTCGTGCGCGAGACGAAGAAGAAGGACAGGCGCGGGGCGAAGGCGTCGACGTCCATCCCGGCGGCCACGGCCGTGCGGACGTACTCGATGCCGTTGGCGAGGGTGAAGGCGATCTCCTGCGCGGGCGAGGCCCCGGCCTCGGCCATGTGGTAGCCGGAGATCGAGATCATGTTCCACCGGGGGAGCTCGGCGCCGCAGTACGCGAAGGTGTCGGCGACCAGCCGCAGCGAGGGCTTCGGCGGGAAGATGTACGTGCCGCGGGCGATGTACTCCTTGAGGACGTCGTTCTGGACCGTGCCGGTGAGGCGGTCCGCGGGGACGCCCTGCTCCTCGCCGACGAGCTGGTACATCAGCAGCAGGAGCGCGGCGGGGGCGTTGATGGTCATCGACGTGGAGACCTCGCCGAGCGGGATGCCGCCGAAGAGCACGCGCACGTCCTCGACGGAGTCGACGGCGACGCCCACCTTGCCGACCTCGCCGCTCGCGACGTCCGCGTCGGAGTCGTGGCCCATCTGCGTGGGCAGGTCGAAGGCGACGGACAGGCCGGTGGTGCCGTGGGCGATGAGCTGCCGGTAGCGGGCGTTGGACTCGGCGGCGGTGCCGAAGCCCGCGTACTGGCGCATGGTCCAGGGCCGGCCGGTGTACATCGTGGGATACACGCCCCGCGTGAAGGGGTACGCGCCGGGCGCGCCGAGCCGCTCGGCGGGATCCCAGCCGGCGAGGGCCTCGGGGCCGTAGACGGGCTCGATGGGCAGGCCTGATTCGGTCGACCGGGTCATGGGATGCGACGCCTCCCGCTCTCCGCTGCGGAGTCCTCGGTTGTTTCCGGTATATCCGGTGCCCCGGACTCTAGCGGCGGGGCGGGGAGAAGAGAGGGGGGCGCGGGCAGAGCCGGGGGAAGAGCCCCGCCCGCGCCGATGCGCAGGAGCCGACGGTATGGGGGGAACTCCGGCTCGTGCGCAGCCGATGACCAGTCGGCTTCACCTACTACAGCGCCGTGGGCCCCGAAAACGTCACACCGGGGGCCGGAACGCCGGAACCCGTACTGCTCCGGACGGGCGGCACAAGGCGGAACACACCGCTCGAACCGTCGTTCCCGTCGTCGTCGCCGGTCCGGCCGGTGCCGGTCCGGCCGCCGGTCAGGCCCCCGGCGGGGCTGCCGGTCGTGCCGGAGCGCGCGCCGTCGTCCGCCTTGACCAGGCGCTCGCAGAAGGCGCGCAGGTCGACGGCGCTGCCGATGCCGGCGGCGCGCTCCAGCGTGCGGACGTCGTCCTCGTCGACGGTGTTGCCGCGGTGCTGCTGGGCGTCCAGGTAGTCGCGGCACATGCGCACGGCCCAGGCCGTGCCGGGCTTGATGCCGTTGCCGGAGCCGCTGTCGCCCTTGTCGCCGTCCTTGTCCTTGCCGGGGCGCGGGGAGGCGGACGGGGAGCCCGGGGCCTCGTTCCTGTCGCCCGGGCCGCGGCTGCGGCCGGCGCCCGGCGAGGACGCGGAGCCGTCCGGGGTGCCGCTGCCGCTCGGGCCGCCGTCCCGCCCGCGGGAGGGTGACGCGCCGGACGGGCGGCGGCCGTCCGGGGAGGTCTCCCCGGCGGGTTCGTCGCCGAAGGCGGACACGCTGGGCGCGGCGGCGGGCGCCCCGCCCGCCCGTCCGAAGGGCGCGGGCAGCACGCCGGCGCCGGCGGCCACCGCGACCCCGCCGATCGCACAGCCCGCGAGGGCCATGGCGAGCGCGGCCTTGAGGGGCTGCCGGCGGGGGAAGAGCCGGTGGGAGAAGTGCCGGCGGCGCGGGGCGGCGGGGGCGCCGAGCCGTACGGAAGGCTCGGGCGCTGCGGGAGCGCCGATTCGTACGGAGGGCTCGGCCGCGGCGGAAGCCGTAGCCACGGCCGCGGCGGCCTTCGCCTCCCGGAACGCGGCCAGCGCGGCCTCCTCGCCCGGCAGCGGCACACCGTCCTCGGCCGGCGCCGGCACGAGCTCCCGGAGCACGGCGACGAGCCGCTCGGCCTCAGCGGGGACGGAATCGCCGCCCGGCGCGGAGCCGGTGACGGAGCCGTCTTCGCAGACGGCACCGCGCGCGGCGTCGCCGCCCTCCGGCACCGGGCCGGTGACAGACCCGTCCCCGGAAACGGCAGCGCCGGGCACGACGTCGCCGCCCCGCACCGCTTCGGTCCCCGCCGCGGCAGCACCGGCCGGAGAAGCGCCCGCCCCGGCAGAGCCGGTCCCGCGCTTCCGGGCAGCGCCGCCCGCGGCACCCGTACCCGTGGTTCCGGATTCAGTCGCTCCGGACCCTTCGGCCCGGTCCGCGCCGGGCCCCGCAGGGTTGTCTACGGAGCCGCCCGCGGCCCTGGCCGGACGGTCAGCGGCCACAGGGCCGTCACTCGTTCCGGTGCCCGCACCGGAACGCCCGGCGGCGGGCGAGCCGTTCAGCAAGCGCTCCACGGCGTCCTCGTCCAGCCAGTCGTCCAGCCAGTCGTACCGGTGGTCGTCCGCCATCACATGTCCTTCTGCGTCCGAGCACGCATTTGCGTCACACCGGCAGAAGCGTTCGCTCCGGGGTGGTTCCCGGGGCGCACCCGCCGCTGCTGGGGGACGGCGTCGGTGACCCGCTTCCCCTCCGGCACGGATCCGTTCGCCCCCACGGTCCCGGTCGCCGCGTCGACCCCGGCGGTTCCCGCCGTCACCATTTCGGCCAGCCGGCGCAGCCCGCGGTGGGCGGCGGTGCGCACCGCGCCCGGGCGCTTGCCGAGCACCCCGGCCGCGCTCTTCGCGTCGAGGCCGACGACGACGCGCAGCACGACGGCCTCGGCCTGGTCCTGCGGGAGCTGGGCTATCAGCGCGAGGGTGTTGCCGGTGCCGACGGCCTCCAGGGCCTCGACCGCCGTGTCGGCGTCGGCGGGGCGGCCCGCGAGCTCGCTCTCGTCGCCGCCGATGGCCGGGCGCCGGCCGCGCATGCGTATGTGGTCCAGCGCGCGGTTGCGCGCGATGCGCGCGGCCCAGCCGCGGAAGCGGTCGGCGTCGCCGCTGAACCGGCCGAGGTCGCGGGCTATCTGCAGCCACGCCTCGGAGGCCACGTCCTCCGCGTCGGCGTCGCCGACGAGCGTCCGCACGTAACCGAGCAGGCGGGGCTGCACGGAGCGGTAGACCGTACGGAATGCCGTCTCGTCCCCACCCTGGGCCGCGTTCACCGCGGCCGTCAGCTCGGCGTCGTCCCCCTGCACGCCCTCATCCTGCACCACTCGGAGATTCCGTGGCTCAGTAGCCCGCCGGCCCGCTGCCGTAAGGATTCTGCGGCGGGTGGGGCCAGCCGGCCGCCGGGCCGCCGGGCTGCTGCCCGGGCCCATACCCGGGCGCGCCGTACGGCACACCGGCGGGCACGGGTCCGCCGGGCGCGCCGGCCGGGCCCGCCATCGCGCGCTGCTCCTGCATGCCGCCGAGCTGGCGGACGACGAGGAGGGCCAGGACGCCGGCCACGGCCATCAGCAGCGTGCCGAAGGACGCGACGTTGACCGAGTTCTGCAGCGCCTCGACGTCCTCGCGCCAGGTCGAGCCGTCGTAGCCCTTGGTGGCGATCCGGGCGCTGGCGCCGGCGCTCAGCGCCGAGGAGACGACCTTGCAGACGCCGGCGGCGATCCACAGGGTCCACCAGGAGTTCAGCAGGCCCTTGGGGGCGCGGGCGCCGGGCAGGGCGCTCGCCTTGTAGATGTCGTTGGCGATCTGCTTGGGGAACCAGAGGTTGACGACCGGCGTGAACCACGCGCCCGCCGCCCAGCCGATGCCGAAGCGGTGGCTGCCGGGGGCGAAGAACTCGGCGTTGATGCGGGCCCGGCGGAACCAGACGGCCCACAGCGTGGCCGTGGCGGCCGTGGAGAGAAAGGCGAGCACCGTGGTCACGGTGGCGGTGGCCTGCGCGTCCTCCAGGTCGCTCTCGGTGGTGCCGGTCACACCGTTGTCCAGCATGTCCTGCAGCGCCATGCGCGTCTGGGTGCCGGACCAGAAGACGGCCAGCATGACCGCGACGCTCACGCCGAGCGCGATCATCAGCGCGATCCGCAGGCCGCGGCGCAGGTCGACGCCGCCGACGGGCATGGGGGCGCCGGGCATCGCGGGGGCGTACGGGTAGGCCGGCGCGGGCGGCGCCATGGCGGCCTGCTGCTGGTAAGCGCCGCAGGCGGCGCAGCGGCCGTCCGGGCCGACGGCGGCGGCGCGGCAGTTACCGCACGGATACATAGGTGAGAACCCCCTGGGAGCGGCCGGCTGCCCGGTTGTCCGGACTGCCCCGGCCACTGGGACCAACAAGCGAGAGATGCGCACCGGCAGCGGCGCGGACCCGCACGTTACGGGCAGTGACCCGGCTTCGTCCAGAAAGGGCCGGCGCGCCCCCCGCGCGGAGCCCGCCCGGAGGCCGGTCTGACAGTGTGACGAATTAAAGGCTTGCGGCGCTGTAAGGGGTGTGGGCCCCACCAGGGTCCGCACCGGGCGGCGGTCGGTGCCTCTCCTGTGGGGGGTGGCGGCACCGGCCGCCTCCGGCCCGGCGCTCCACGAGGTGCGCGCCGGGCCGTTCTCACGCGCCCGGCCCCGCCTGTCTCACGCGCCCGGCCCTGCCTGTCTCACGCGCCGGTCCCCCTGTCTCACGCGCCGGCTGCGCCTACGCGTCCTCTCCCGCCACGTCCTTCACCGTGATCGTCAGGTCGTTGGTGACCGTGAAGTACGGGCGCAGCCGCACGTCGCCGCGGACGGCGCCCGGGAAGGTGTCGATGCCCTTGCGGTCGGCGAAGTCGCCGGCGATCCGGCCGACGCGCACGAGCGCCGCGCCCGCCCTCGGGCGCACGTACAGGTCCCACAGGTCCTGCTCTTCGTCCGGCTTCTGCCGCCGCTGCATCGGCTCGTAGGGCAGGGTCCCCGAGCCGTCCGCCAGCGGTGCGCGGACGTCGCCGGCCGAGCCGTCGCCGTGGCGCAGCCGCGCGATCAGCTCGCCGCCCTCGCCCAGCTCCGTGCCGTACGCCCGGACGGTGACGCGGACGCCGTCGTCGCCGACGACGACCTCGGCGGCCTCGGCGTGCTGGGGGCGCAGCCAGCTGCGGACGGCGAGGAAGCCGTCGCTCGTCTCGTACGGGACGGCGGCCGCGACGCCGGCCGCGGTCTGCGCGAGGTCCAGGCCCAGCAGGCCCTTCTGCTCGACGAGGGCGGCGCTCAGGCGGCGGCGCGACTTGTCGCCGGAGCGTTCGGCGTAGGTGTCCCAGCGGCCCTCGGGGAGGGTGTGCGCGGCGCGGTCGAGGCGGGCTTCGACCCAGGTGCCGGGCTCGCGGCGGGCGGGGAGCGGCACGCGCACGGCCTCCTTGCCCTTGCTGCCGCGGTGCCGCAGCAGCAGGTGGGTGTCGGCGGCGGTCAGCTCGTCGGCGCGCAGGCGGACGACCAGGGAACCGTCGGCGGCGACGGCGCAGCGCGCGGCGGGGTGGGCGACCGCCGCGGGAGCGGGGGCGGGCGCCGCGGCCTGCTTCTTGCGGCCGCCGCCGAACAGGCCGCCGAACAGGCCCTTCTTCTTCTCGGCGACGGTCGTGGAGCCGGGGCGCAGCTCCTCGAACAGCTCCTCGTAGCGGGCGGCGATGCGGGAGGGCTCGTAGCGGCCGGCGGTCTCGCGGGCGGCCGCGCCGAGGCGGGCGCGCAGCGCGGCGTCCCCGGTGATCTTCAGCAGGGCGTCGGCGTAGGCGTCGACGGCATCCGAGTCGTCGAGAGGCACGAGCACGCCGTCGGTGCCGTCGGTGAGGATCTCCCGCGGGCCGTACGGGCAGTCGGTCGCGACGACCGGCAGGCCCGCGTGCATGGCCTCGACGATCGTCATGCCGAAGGACTCGGCGTCGGAGGCGACGGCGGCGACGGCGCCCTTGGACCACTCGGTCTCGATGGGCGAGCGGGCGCCCATGAGCGTGACCCGCTCGTACAGGCCGAGCTCCTCGATCTGCTTGCGCAGCTTGGCCTTGGCGGGTCCGCGGCCGTAGATCCGCAGGTGCCACTCGGGGCGCTCGGCGGCGACCTTGGCGAAGGCGGCGACGAGCCGGTCGTAGCGCTTGACGGCGACGAGGCGGCCCGCGGAGACGATCAGGTGCGAGGTGCCGTCGGAGGGCTCCGCGGCGGGGGCGGGCACGGCGTTGGGGATGGAGAGGATGCGCGCGCGGGCGCCGGGGAGGGCTTCCCGGTAGTGCCCGGCGTCGGCCTCGGAGACGGTCGTGAAGGCGTCCAGGGCGGAGATCGCCGGGTCCATCACCGCGTGCAGCTCGGGGACGTGGGCCTCGTGCGTGAGGTGCTCCTGGCCCAGGCGCAGGTAGCGGTCCGAGCCGTACGCGGCGAGGTAGCCGATGAGCTTGGGGCGGGTGGCGATGACGACGTCGGCGTCGGTGGCGGCGAGGTGCTCGCGCACGCGCTCGTCGGTGAGGGCGGTCGCGGCCATGCGGCCGTTGTCGATGCGCTCGTCCCGGAAGATCGCGCTGGGCTGCTGGTTGAGGGGCGCGCCGTACTCGTCGGCCTCGTGGCCCTCGCGCAGGTCGACCAGGGGGGTCAGGCGCACGCGCGGGTCGATGGCCAGCTCGGGTTCGTCCACGGGCCGGTTGACGCTGATGATCCGCACCTCGTGCCGGTCCGCGAGGGCGGCGGCGAGGTTGACGGTGGAGCGGATGGTGCCGCCGATGCCGTACGCGTTGTGCAGCAGGAATTCGATCTTCATCGGGCCCTCGTTCGGATGCGCGTGCCTTCTCCCCGGAGGTTAGGCCCTCCGGGTCGGCGTCTGCACGCGCCGTCCGGCGCGGGGTGGGTCCGGCACCGCCGGAAGCGGCCGTGGGGGCTGATCGCCATCGCGGCGGATGCGAGGATGCGGGGCGTCCTCGGCCTGGCGCCGGCTCCCGGCCGTGCCGTACGGGCCGAGGCCGGCTCGGCACCGCCGGGTGCCGCCGTTGTGGCTGATCGCCGTCGCGGCGGGTTCAAGGATGCGGAGCATCCTTGACCTGGCCCGCAGGAACCCGTACGCCCGCCGCCTACCGCACCGTCGCGTCCAGGGACGCGAAGTCCTTCCACGGGAGCGTCGGCCGGCGGGCGTCCCACAGCCGCTGGGCCGTCGCCGCGAGCGGCAGCCGGATGCCGGAGGCGACCTGCTGCGGCGTCTGCGCGCCGGCCCGGTCGCACCAGACGGCGAGCCGGCCGCCCGTCACCCGGTCCGGCCCGGCGGGCGCGGGCACCGCCGTCGTGCCGCGCAGCACGGCCGGCGACCACTGCTCGTAGATGCGCTGCCCGGTCGGGTAGCGGAACTGGTTGGGCTCGCCGAGGACGTAATAGAGGTACTCGTCGTTGAGGTTGACGAGCGTGCGTCCCTCGTTCAGGTATTCCTGCGGGGCGCGGGCGCCGATCTCCTTGCCCGTCCAGTACTCGGCCTCGATGTCCTTGCGCACGGTGACGACGCCGCCGCGGAAGAAGCCGTCGTTCCAGGCCTTGGCCTTCTTGCCGAGGGTGCGCACGAAGGCGGCGCGGTCGTTGAGCCAGGCGGTGGCCAGGTCCTGGACGCGGGCGCGCGGCCCGTGCCTCTCCTTGGCGCGGGCGGCCAGGCGCGGGTAGGAGGCCTCGGGGTTCTTGGCCATCAGGGCGCGGTACTCGTCGGCGCCGAGGTGGAAGTACGGCCCGGGGAAGAGCGGGGCGTACTCGCGCAGCAGGTCGTCGACGATGCGGGCGGCGTCGGGGTTGGCGATGTCGATCGCGCCGCGGGCGGCCGTGCCGGCGGCGTCGCGCAGCTGCAGCGTGGGGTGGGCGGCGATGACGGCGCCGAGGTGGCCGGGCGAGTCGATCTCCGGGATGACGGTGATGTGCAGGGACTCGGCGAGGGCCACGATGCGGCGGACCTCGGCCTTGGTCAGGTGCTGCTTGGAGACGATCTCGGGGTGGGAGTCGCTCTCGATGCGGAAGCCCTGGTCGTCGGAGAAGTGCAGGGCGAGCTGGTTGAGCTTGAGGGCGGCCAGCTCGCGCAGCCGGGCCTCGATCCAGTCGGCGGTGAAGTGCTTGCGGGCGATGTCGAGGTGGAGGCCGCGCTGGGCGCGGTCGGGTGCGTCGCGGACGACCCCTTCGGGGAGCCCGCCGCCGGAGCGCACGGCCTGCAGGAGGGTGCGCGTGCCGTAGAACACGCCGGGCTCGCCGGCCGAGGCGACCCGCACCGTGCCGCCGCGGGTGGTCAGCTCGTAGCCCTCGGCCGCGAGCGGGCCGGTGCCCGGGCCGCCGGGGCGCAAGGTGAGCTCGACGTCGCCGGAGCGGGCGGGGCCCGCCGCCGCGTACTGCAGGTGCAGCTCGCCGGCGAGGCGGCGGCCCTCGTCGGCGAGCGGGCCGGAGGCGATCACGCGGGCGCCGTCGGCGGGCCGCCAGCCGGGGCCGGGGGCGGCCTCGGCGGAGCGGACGGCGGGGATGGCGCGGGGGATGCCGGCGGGGACGGGGGCCTGCGCGGCGGACTGCCGGGCGGGCGAGGAGCCGGCCGGTGACGGCGAGGCGGAGGAGGCGCGGGGGGAGCGCGAGTCGTCCTGGGCCGGCCGGCCGCCGCCCTCGCGGGGGCAGCCCATCAGCGTCATGGTGACGAGGAGGACGCCGGCGCAGACGGTGCCGCGGACGGCCGACGCACGGGTCATCCTGGCGCGCAGTCCCATGGAGCAAGCCTCCTCTTACGAGACCTTTCGGCCCGATGAGGCCTTTCAGGCCACTTGCCCCAAAACTAGTGGCTTTTGTCCACAAAGAGACCGCCGATGTCCACCGCGCGCCCGAAACCGTCCCCGTCCGAATGAAATTCATGCATCGATCGGACGGTGTCCGATAAGCATCGCTACGGTGGCGGCCCCATTCGACCCGGCTCCACCCGCCGGGGATCCGGAAACCCGGAGATCGGGGGCTCGCGCTGTCCCACGCCGAACGCCACGGCCTCGACCGGCTCAACTCCGCCGCCCCGGGCGCCGCCGAAGCCGCGCTCCTCGCCTGCTGCGCCAGCCGCCGCTGGGCCCGCCGCCTGGCCGCCCTGCGCCCCTACCCCGACCTGCGCACCCTGCTGCGCACGGCGGAGCACGCCGCCCGCGAGCTGACCCCCGCCGACCTGGCCGAAGCGCTCGCGGACGAGACGATCCCCCGGCACCTGTTCACCGGCCCGGGCCGCGCCGCCGCCCCGGGCACCGCGGGCCCCTCCGCCGCCACCGAGGCGGCCTGCCGCGCGCTGCGCCGGGCCCACGCCGCCTATGAGCACAGATTCGGCCACGTCTTCGTGCTGTGCCTGGACGGCTGCCGCCCGGAGGAGGCCCTGGACCGCTCCCTGGCCGCCCTGCGCACCCGCCTGGCCGCCTCCCCCTCCGAGGAGGCCGCCACCGCCGCCGCCGAGCTCGCCCGGCTGGCCCGCGGCCGGCTCGCCCGGCTCGCGCCGGACACCCCGCCGGTGCGGCCGCGCCCCGTCCGGCCCTGCGGGACCTGAGGGGACCCGACGGGGCCCGGAAGGTGCCCCGAGCACCCCGCCGCTGGGGTACATAACACCCATTCAGTCGAACGTCGCAGGTCAGATAAGGGACACCCCAGCCCCCGGAAGCAACCCGTCCGGCCCTTGACCGGCGCGCACATGCCTGTTTGATCACACCTGCGGACCCCGGGACGCCGAACCGACAAGGCGTCGCTACGATGGCCAGGGCCGGTGGACCGTACCCGGCCGGGCCCGACCGACAGAGAAGCCGGCAGGCCCTGATCCCCGCTCCCGGAGGGTTTTCCGTGCCGGCTGGAACGCTGTACCGCGGCCGGGAAGGCATGTGGTCCTGGGTGGCTCATCGAGTCACCGGCGTCCTCATTTTCTTCTTCCTGTTCGTGCACGTCCTGGACACCGCTCTCGTCCGCGTCTCCCCCGAGGCGTACGACGACGTCGTCGCGACGTACAAGACGCCCGTCGTGAATCTGATGGAGTACGGCCTCGTCGCCGCCATCCTCTTCCACGCGCTCAACGGCCTCCGCATCATCGCGGTGGACTTCTGGTCCAAGGGCCCGCGGCACCAGAAGCAGATGCTGTGGTGGGTCGTCGGCATCTGGGTCGTGCTGATGGGCGGCGCCTTCTACCCCGTGCTCCAGCACACGCTGCGCACGCTGTTCGGGAGCTGAGTCGCGAAATGTCTGCTGAAACCACCCCTGCCACCGCCGCCGCGTCCGACGTCTCCCTCTACGACGTCGACAACCCGGCCCCGGTCATCGAGGCGCCCCGCAAGCGCACCAAGAAGACCCCGAAGACCACCCGCACCAACTTCGAGCTGTACGGCTGGCTGTTCATGCGGCTGTCCGGCATCGTGCTGGTCGTCCTGGTCCTCGGCCACCTGCTGATCCAGCTCGTCCTCGACGGCGGCGTCACCAAGATCGGCTTCGCCTTCGTGGCCGGCCGCTGGGCCTCGCCCTTCTGGCAGGCCTGGGACCTGGTCATGCTCTGGCTGGCGATGCTCCACGGCGCCAACGGTCTGCGCACGGTCATCAACGACTACGCGGAGCGGCCCACGACCCGCTTCTGGCTGAAGAACCTGCTGTACGCGGCCACGGTGTTCACCGTCCTGCTGGGCACGCTGGTGATCTTCACCTTCGACCCGAACATCCGCTAGAGCCCGGGGCTGACGACACCATGAAGATCCACAAGTACGACACCGTCATCGTCGGCGCCGGCGGCGCCGGCATGCGCGCCGCCATCGAGGCGACGAAGCGCAGCCGCACCGCCGTCCTGACCAAGCTCTACCCCACGCGCTCCCACACCGGCGCCGCCCAGGGCGGCATGGCCGCCGCCCTCGCGAACGTCGAGGAGGACAACTGGGAGTGGCACACCTTCGACACGATCAAGGGCGGTGACTACCTGGTCGACCAGGACGCCGCCGAGATCCTGGCGAAGGAGGCCATCGACGCGGTCCTCGACCTCGAGAAGATGGGCCTGCCGTTCAACCGCACCCCGGACGGCACCATCGACCAGCGCCGCTTCGGCGGCCACAGCCGCAACCACGGCGAGGCCCCGGTCCGCCGCGCGTGCTACGCCGCGGACCGCACCGGCCACATGATCCTCCAGACGCTGTACCAGAACTGCGTCAAGGAGGGCGTGGAGTTCTTCAACGAGTTCTACGTCCTGGACCAGCTGATCACCGAGGTCGACGGCGTCAAGAAGTCCGCCGGCGTCGTCGCGTACGAGCTGGCCACCGGCGAGATCCACGTCTTCCAGGCGAAGGCGGTCATCTACGCCTCCGGCGGCACCGGCAAGTTCTTCAAGGTGACGTCGAACGCCCACACGCTCACGGGCGACGGCCAGGCGGCCTGCTTCCGCCGCGGCCTGCCGCTGGAGGACATGGAGTTCTTCCAGTTCCACCCGACGGGCATCTGGCGCATGGGCATCCTGCTGACGGAGGGCGCCCGCGGTGAGGGCGGCATCCTCCGCAACAAGGACGGCGAGCGCTTCATGGAGAAGTACGCGCCGGTCATGAAGGACCTCGCGTCCCGCGACGTCGTCTCGCGCTCCATCTACACGGAGATCCGCGAGGGCCGCGGCTGCGGTCCCGAGGGCGACCACGTCTACCTCGACCTCACCCACCTGCCGCCGGAGCAGCTGGACGCCAAGCTGCCGGACATCACCGAGTTCGCGCGCACCTACCTCGGCATCGAGCCCTACACGGACCCGATCCCGATCCAGCCCACCGCGCACTACGCCATGGGCGGCATCCCGACCAACGTCGAGGGCGAGGTGCTGGCCGACAACGACACCGTCGTCCCCGGCCTCTACGCCGCCGGCGAGGTCGCCTGCGTGTCCGTGCACGGCGCCAACCGCCTGGGCACCAACTCGCTGCTCGACATCAACGTCTTCGGCCGCCGCGCGGGCATCGCCGCCGCGGAGTACTCCGCGAAGGCCGACTACGTCGAGCTGCCGGAGAACCCGGCGCAGTTCGTGGCCGAGCAGGTCGAGCGGCTGCGCAACTCCACCGGCAACGAGCGGGTCGCCGAGCTCCGCAAGGAGCTGCAGGAGACCATGGACGCCAACGTCATGGTCTTCCGCACCGAGCAGACCATCAAGACGGCCGTCGAGAAGATCGCCGAGCTGCGCGAGCGCTACAAGAACGTGTCCGTCCAGGACAAGGGCAAGCGCTTCAACACCGACCTGCTGGAAGCCATCGAGCTGGGCAACCTGCTCGACCTGGCCGAGGTGATGGCCGTGTCCGCGCTGGCGCGCAAGGAGTCCCGCGGTGGTCACTACCGCGAGGACTTCCCCAACCGCGACGACGTCAACTTCATGCGCCACACCATGGCGTACCGCGAGGTCGACGGGGACGGCAAGGACTCGATCCGCCTCGACTACAAGCCGGTCGTCCAGACCCGCTACCAGCCGATGGAGCGTAAGTACTGATGAGCACCGCGACTCTCGAGAAGGCCGGGGCCGACTCGGCGGCCTCGCCCTACATCACGGTCACGTTCCGGATCCGCCGGTTCAACCCGGAGATCTCGGACGAGGCCACGTGGCAGGACTTCGAGATCGAGATCGACCCCAAGGAGCGGGTCCTCGACGGCCTCCACAAGATCAAGTGGGATGTCGACGGCACGCTGACGTTCCGCCGCTCCTGCGCGCACGGCATCTGCGGCTCCGACGCGATGCGGATCAACGGCAAGAACCGCCTCGCGTGCAAGACGCTGATCAAGGACATCAACCCGGCCAAGCCGATCACGATCGAGCCCATCAAGGGCCTGACGGTCCTCAAGGACCTCGTGGTCGACATGGAGCCGTTCTTCCAGGCGTACCGCGACGTCATGCCCTTCCTGATCACCAAGGGCAACGAGCCGACGCGCGAGCGCCTGCAGTCCGCCGAGGACCGCGAGCGCTTCGACGACACCACCAAGTGCATCCTGTGCGCCGCGTGCACCTCCTCGTGCCCGGTGTTCTGGAACGACGGCCAGTACTTCGGCCCGGCGGCGATCGTCAACGCCCACCGCTTCATCTTCGACTCGCGCGACGAGGCCGGCGAGCAGCGGCTGGAGATCCTCAACGACAAGGACGGCGTGTGGCGCTGCCGCACGACGTTCAACTGCACGGACGCCTGCCCGCGTGGCATCGAGGTCACCAAGGCGATCCAGGAGGTGAAGCGGGCGCTGATCACGCGCCGCTTCTGACCTCCGGTCCGGTTCGCACGGCGTGGGCCCCGTCCTCCCTCCGGGGAGGGCGGGGCCCACGCCCGTTCACAGCTGGCTGGTGATCGTCGGGTCGGTGATCTCCGTGTCGGCGGCGAGCAGCACGGCCTTGCTGAGGATCACGGACAGCATCCGGTCGCCCTCGAAGGGCAGGTGGCCCGCTTCCGCGCCGCCGGTGCCCTTCGGCACGATGCACAGGTAGCGGTCGTGCGGGGCGATGAGGATGTTGCCCGAGCCGAGGTGGATCTTGTACGTGTGGAGGTCGCCGCGGACGTGCAGGAAGCGGCCCTCGACCGCGCACCGGTCGGCTATCGCCAGGCGCGGCACGAGCCGGGCGAGGAGATCCCGGCGGGTCTCGGCGCTCTGTGAGAGCTCCCCGAAGCCGTACGAGGTCCAGTACTCCCGGAAGCGGCCGTCGGGGCCGCCGTCCTGCCAGTCGGGGTCGTTGCCCAGGCTGGCCACGCCCACGAACAGGTCGACGTCGCGCAGCACTTCGCTCAGGACCAGCGGCGGTATCTCCGCCAGCGGGACGGGATCGACGGGCTGCTCGTTCCAGGCGAGGCGGTACTCCCCGGAGCCGGCATGGGCCAGGTGCTGCGGGGCGCCTATGGGATAGAAGCGGACCTGGTCGGTGCCCAGCCACAGATAGCTGCCGGATTCGGTGATGTTGTCGCCCGACCAGTCCTCGACGCCGTCCACCCAGAACTCGGCGCGCAGCCCCCACTCGGGCAGCTCGCGCGTCGCGGGCGGGTAGGAGTCGTCGACGCCCAGGCGCAGTTTGTTGTTCCAGCCGCGGACGGCGGCCAGGGAGTGGAACTGGTGCTGGCGCAGCACGTGGGCGGCGAAGCGGTTGGAGTAGACGCGGGTCGTGCGCTCGGCGTCCGTGAGCAGGTACACCTCGCGGTGGGCCTGTTTGAACGGCTGGGTGACCGCGTGCCGTTCGAGCCACTCGCGCCAGGCGAGCACCTCGGCGGGGTCGTGGCCGATGGGGTGCCACAGCTCTACCGGGGCGTCCGGCTCCGGGCGGGCCTTCGTGCCGTCGAGGGTACGCAGGGCGCCCTCCGCGAAGCCGCAGGCCGTGCCGCCGACGGTCCACAGCAGGCGGCGGGCGAGGGTGCCGACGAGCGGGTGGTCGAGGTAGCGCTCGCGCCAGACGCCGTACGTCCACCGCCGGCGCGAGAGGAAGAGCCGGTCCAGGCGCTCGGCCTGGGCGGTGAGCATCTTGTCGATGTCCTTGACGGCCGTCTTGAGCTCCTTGAGCTCGCCGGGGTGGTCGCGCCGGACGGCGGCGGGCACGCTCTTGACGGCCTTGCCGCTCGCGTTGGTCCAGGTCAGGACGGCCTTGCCGGAGCGGACCGCCAGCTCGGCGGTGCAGTCCCCGAGGGTGTGCGTGCCGCGCCCCACGCCGGTGAGCCCGTAGTCGGGCACGGCCAGTTCCTCGATCTCGGCGCGGCTGAGGCCCAGCGCCTCGGCGCGGGCGGTGAGCGCGGTGTCGAGCTGCTTCAGGGTGCCCTTGTAGGTGACGCGGGCGGCGAGCCGGGCGAGCTCGGCCAGGGCGGCGTCCCCGTCGGTGCGGGAGAGGGCGAGCACGCAGGCGTTGGCCAGTTTCGGGCTGCGGGGGCCGGTGCCGGGCACCTTGCGCAGGGCGTGGGCGACGAGGGCGCCGAGCGTCCGGACGGTGTCCGGATGCGGCTCCAGGAGTGACAGCAGCCACACGAGGCCGCGCACGGCGTCCACGTTGTACGGGTCGAAAAGGGCGCCGGCGTTGCCGTAGGGGCCCGGGTCGTACGGGAGGGTGCGCGGCCGGGTGGCGAGCGCGAGCCAGGACAGGAGGCGCTCCCGCACGGCTCCGGGATCCTCGCCGAGCCCGTCGAGGAGCGTGCGCCCGGTCTTCTCCCACCTGCGGGTGGGGCGGGCGCCGGCGGCGGTCAGGGCGTGGGCCAGCAGGCGCTGCCAGGGGTCGCCGCCGGGCCCGGCCGCCTCGGCCATGGCGCGGTCGGCCCACGCCTCGCCGGGGTTGAGCAGCGGCTCCTTCAGGGCGGCGACGACCGTGCGGTACGGCTCGCCGATGCAGTACGGGTGCAGGAGGAGGGTGCGGCGCAGCGTCGCGACGACCGGTCCCGGGAGGGGGCGGCCCGCGTCGAGGGCGGCGGCCGCCGCGTCCCACTGGGGGTTGTCGTGGTCGTAGGTCGTGTACTGCCGTCCCAGTTCCTCAAGGGAGGAGGCGGTCTCGGGTGCCGTGGTCATCAGCCACCCACCAGCGGAACGAGCTTGAGGAACGTGACCTCGGCGGCCGTCGCGAGGTCCAGCTCCTCGTCCAGCTCCGTCACCTGGCGGTCGCCGACGAGCACCAGGAAGCCGTTGCGCGCGAACGCGGCGAGCGCGCTCTCGAAGCACCGCTGCGGCTGCAGCCGCCCCGCCCGGGGCTTGTCCGCGCCGCCGTGGACCCACTCCGCCGCGCCCGGCCGGACCAGCGCCGGCCCGCTCTGCGCGCGGCCCGCGTTGAACTCCGCGACCTCCGTGAACACCCGACGGCGGATCACCTCACGCAGCGTCAGCCGTTCCTCGGCGACGTCGAGCGCCCACGCGTCGCGGCGCTCCCCCGATGTCGTCTCGTCGACGAGCCTCACCTTTGCCATGCCGCCGAGAGTAGGGCCGGCCACTGACAACGCCCCTCGGCGCGGGACGCACCGCAGGTCAGGCGGACTTCAGCGCGGCCATCGCGAGGGCCTCGTCCGCGCGGCGGCGGGCGTCCATCGCCTCGGTCACCCCGAGCAGCGCCTCCTTGCGGCGCCGGAGCTCGGCCATCTGCTCGTCCACCCGGGCGAGCTCGTCGTCCAGCACCCGCACGGTGTGCTCGCAGGCGAGCAGGCCGGGGCCGCCCTGGGCGCAGGGCAGCAGGGTGCGGATGGTCTCCGTCGTCATGCCGGCGGCGAGGAGCTCGCGGATGCGGCCCACGCGCTCGGCGGCGTCCGGGTGGTACCTGCGGTAGCCGTTGGCGTCCCGCTCGGAGCGCAGGAGGCCCTGCTCCTCGTAGTAGCGCAGGAGCCGGGGGCTCACTCCGGTGCGGCGCGACAGCTCTCCGATGCGCATGGGCGGTTCTCCCCCATCAGGACTTGACCTTGACACTGATGTCATACGGCAACCTCGTGGCCATGACACAGATTCCCGCGTTCTCCACCGCCGTCCACGGCTCCGGCCCCGGCCTGCTCCTCGCGCACGGCGCGGGCGGCAGCATCCAGGGCAACTACGCCCCCGTCATCCGGGCGCTCGCCGAGCACCACACCGTGGTGGCCCCCGACTATCCCGGCTCCGGCGCGACCCCGCGCGCGGAGGCCCCGCTGACCCTGGACGGCCTCGTGGACGGGATCGTGGCCGCCGCGGACGAGGCGGGACTCGACACCTTCACCCTGCTCGGCTACTCGCTGGGCACCCTGGTCTCCGTGCGGACGGCGGCCCGCTACCCGGACCGGGTGCGCGGCCTGGTCCTGACGGCCGGCCTGGCCCGGCCGGACAACCGGACGCGCTCCGCGCTGGCGATCTGGCAGCGGCTGCTGGCGGCGGGCGACACCGAGGGGTTCGCGCACTTCGTCGCGCTGACCGGCTTCGGCGAGACGTTCTTCAACGCCGTGCCCGAGCGGGAGCTGCCGGCCTTCCTGGAGCTGATCGCGGCGGGCGTCCCGGCGGGAGCGGCCGAGCAGGCCGCGGTGGTCGCGGACTCCGACACCACGCCCCACCTCGCCGGGATATCCGTCCCCACCCTGGTGATCGCCACCGCGCAGGACACCCTGGTCTCCCCCGCCAACTCCCGTTTCCTGGCGGACCGGATCCCCGGCGCCGAGTACGCCGAGATCGCGACGGGGCACGTGCCGATGGCCGAGCAGCCGCGCGCGTGGGAGAAGCTGATCCTGGAATTCCTGGCCCGCAAGGAACTCTGACGATCACTTGGCCGAATCGCCGGACGTACGCCCGTTCCTGTGTTTGAGTGTGGCGCATCACTGGGCGGAGGGGGCACGGCGATGCGCGGGTTACGGGCGGGGGTGGCCTTGGTGGCCGCCGTGGTGCTGGGCAGCGGGGCGGCGGGGTGTTCGCTGGTGCTGCCGGGGGACGACGACCAGGGGCCGATCAGCGTCGGCACCACGGACACCGTCACCTCGCTCGACCCCGCCGGGGCCTACGACGCGGGCTCGTGGGCGCTGTTCAGCAACCTCTACCAGTCGCTGCTCACCTACGTCCCCGGCACGGGAAGCCCCGTGCCCGACGCGGCGAGCCGCTGCGGCTTCCGGGGCGGCGACCTGCGCACCTTCGAGTGCGAGCTGCGCGAGGGGCTGACGTTCGGCAACGGCCGCGAAGTGACCGCCGAGGACGTGAAGTTCTCCTTCGACCGGGTCAAGCGGATCAAGTCCCCGCAGGGGCCGCAGTCGTTGCTCGACACCCTGCGGTCGGTCACCACCGAGGACCGGACGATCACCTTCAAGTTAGCGGTCCCGGACGCGACGTTCCCGTTCAAGATAGCCACCGGCGCCGGAGCCATCGTCGACAGCAAGCGCTACCCCGCCGACCGGCTCCGCACCGGCACCGAGGCCGACGGCTCCGGCCCGTACCGCCTGGAGAGCTACCGGCCGAAGGCCGTGGCCGAGCTACGGCCCAGCAAGAGCTACCGGGGCGCCGTCCAGCACAAGGGCGGTGCCGTCACCGTCCGTTACTACCGCGACTCGGCGGCGATGAGCCGGGCCTGGAAGGAGCGGTCCATCGATGTCGCCGGGCGCCTGATGCCGCCGGCCGACATCGCCGGGCACTCCCTGTCCGACACCGGCGTCAAGCTCATGGAGAGCACCGGCTCGGAGACCCGCTCGCTCTTCTTCAACCTGCGCGACGGTTCCCCGTTCGCACAGCAGCCGGTCCGCCGGGCGGTCGCCGCCGTCATAGACCGCGAGGCCCTCGCGCGCGACGTGCACCGCCGCACCGTCGAGCCGCTGTACTCCCTCATCCCGCAACGCCTCACGGGCCACTCCACGGCCTTCTTCGACCTCTACCCCCAGCCCGACCCGGAGGCCGCCCGCGCCCTCCTCCGCCGGGCCGGCGTCACCACCCCCGTCCGCTTCACCATCGCCTTCTCGCAGGGCGCCGCCACCCAGGAGGAGGCCGCCCTGCTGAAGAAGCAGCTGGAGGCCACCGGGCTGTTCGAGGTGGCGACGCAGTACGTGGAGTGGACGGAGTTCCAGAAGGGCTACGCCGCGGGCGCCTACGACGCGTACTGCGTCGGCTGGCTCGCCGACTTCCCCGACCCGGACAACTTCACCGCCCCGCTCGTCGGCCGGACCTCCAGCTTCCGCACCGGCTACGACAACCCCGGGGTCGAGAAGCTGATCCAGGCCACGCAGAGCAGCTCCCAGCGCAGCGAAGCCACGAAGGACTTCCGGGCCATCCAGGAGATCATCGCCCGGGACGTGCCCGTGGTGCCCCTGTGGCAGAAGAAGGACTACGTGCTGAGCTCGTCGTCCGTCTCCGGGACGCAGTACCTCTCGGACGGCACCGGCCTGTGGCGGCTGTGGGAGCTCGGCCGCATCTGAGGGCGGCCGGGCGGGTCACCGGCGGCTCCTGCCGTGCCGCGCGCCCGCTGTGACATTCGCTCTGTGACGTTCGCTTTATGACGTTCGCCGCAGCGCCCGCACGCCGCGCAACCCGATCAGGCCCACGGCCGTCCCCAGAAGGAAAGAGGTGACCGCGAGCAGCAGGTGCACCCAGAAGTACGCGGTCGGATCGCCCGCGTCGTCGAAGGCGAGACCGCTGCCGTCCTTCCACAGATTCTTCGCGAAGGTGATCCAGATGACCCAGCTCCACACGCCGAAGGCAAGCAGGAACCAGGAGACGGGACGGGAGAGGACGGCGGGTGCGGGCGGCGCGGCGGGGGAGGCGGCCGCGGCGGGCGCGTCAGGCGTAGTGCTCGGCATGGGTTTCAGTATGCGTTCGGGTCAGCGCAATAGTCCTATCGGGTCCCCGGCCGTCATCCGAGCCAGTGAGGCGGCGACTGCAACCCCCGGGCGGCGGGGTAGTTTCACGGACGTGCCGACGACGACATCACACCCCCCGCGGGCCGCCGCGCCGCGCCGCCGCCGCGGGGCCGCCGCGCTCGCGGCCACCGCCTCCCTGCTCGTCCCGCTGATGACCGCCGCGCCCGCCCTGGCCGATCCCACGGCCTCGCCGAGCCCGAGCCGTCCCAGCGTGAGCCCGAGCCCGTCCGGCGCCGGCGGGAGGGCGGCCCTCCCGGCGAACGGCGGCCCGGGCACCCGGGAGGACGACGGCAAGGGCATCGGCCGCGGCGCGCCCCGCAGGCCGCCCGCCCGGATGTCCACCGTGGGCGGCGAGCTGCTGGGCCGCCCCGGCCCGCAGGTGCAGCCCGGCCCCGGCGCGCCGCCGCTGCCCACCGAGCTCAGCGGGCGCTCCTGGCTCGTCGCGGACGCCGAATCGGGCGAGATCCTCGCCGCGAACAACGCGCACTGGGAGCTGCCGCCCGCCTCCACGCTGAAGATGCTCTTCGCGGACACCGTGCTGCCGAAGCTGCCCCGGACCAAGACCCACAAGGTCACCCCGGCCGACCTGGAGGGCATGGGCGCGGGCAGCAGCGCCGTGGGCGTCAAGGAAGGATCGACGTACAGCGTCCACGACCTGTGGCTGGGCGTCTTCCTGCGCTCCGGCAACGACGCGGTGCGGGTCCTGGCGTCCATGAACGGCGGCATCCAGAAGACCGTCAAGGACATGCAGGCGCACGCCGAGGAGCTGCAGGCGCTCGACACGCACGTCGTCACGCCCGACGGCTACGACGCCGACCAGCAGGTCTCCAGCGCGTACGACCTGACGCTGTTCGCCCGCTCGGGCCTGCAGAAGGCGGACTTCCGGGAGTACTGCTCGACGGTGTCGGCGCAGTTCCCCGGCGAGGAGCAGCCCGGCAAGAAGCGGGAGAGCTTCGCGATTGTGAACACCAACCGGCTGCTGACCGGCGAGGGCATGGAGCACGGCCCGTACAAGGGCATGGCGGGCGTCAAGAACGGCTCCACCACGAACGCGGGCAACACCTTCACCGGCGTCGCCCAGCACGACGGGCGCAAGCTGCTGGTGACGGTCATGAACCCGGACATCCAGGAGCCGCACGAGGTCTACAAGGAGACCGAGCGGCTGCTGGACTGGGGCTTCGAGGCCGCCGGGCGCGTCAAGCCGGTCGGCATGCTGGTTCCCCCGAAGGGGGTCGCCGGCAACGGCAAGGGCGGCGGGCAGACCGGTGGCGACCACGCGCAGGCCTCCGTGGCCGGCTCGGGCTCCGGCGGCATGTGGACGGCCGTGGGCATCGCGGGCGGCTCGCTGGTGGCACTGGGGGCGGGAGCGTTCCTCGTCCACCGGCGGTGGCCTCGTCCCAAGGTGTAGGCGCACGTACGGGTTCCGGCGGGTTCGCATTCCGCCGGACCCTCGCCGCGGGGGTTGATCACCGTGGCGGCGGAGAAAAGTTTTGGCGGCGGCGTCCGGCGGTGCCGCACCGGCCTCAGCCCGTACGGTCGGCCTTCTTCGACGGCGTAGCCGTCCACGCCGCGCAGAACAGGACCAGCTTCGCCATGAAGTTGATCCACAGGAGCAGGGCGATCGGCGTGCCGAACGCGCCGTACATGCTCTTCGCCGCCACGCCCCGCAGGTAGCCGCCGAGCAGCAGCTTGAGCACCTCCAGGCCGATCGCCCCGATCAGCGCCCCGACGACCAGCCGGCGCACCGGCGGCTGCACGTCGGGCAGGCGCGAGAGGATGTAGAGCATCAGCAGGAAGTCGGCGAGGACGGCGATGCAGAAGCCGGCCACGGTCAGCAGCGCGCCGACGCCCTGCAGCCCGGCCTTGCCGACGACCCAGTCCACGGCCGCGGAGGCGAAGACGGAGCAGGCGAGCGACAGCAGGGCGACGCCGCCGAGGCCGAGCAGCAGCGCCCCGTCCTTGAGCCTGAGGAGGACGGGGTTGCCGGGGTCCTCCTCCTTCTCCCAGACCGCGCGCAGGCACTCCCGCAGGGAGCCGATCCAGCCAACGCCCGTGAACAGCAGCAGTGCTCCGGCCACGATCCCCACCGTGCCCGCGTTGTCCACGAGGCTGCTGAGGTCGAGCTGGCCGGAGATGCCGGGGACCTGCTCGGCGAGGCGCCGCTCCAGGTCCTTCATGCGCTCCTCGCTGAGGACGGCCGCGCCGATCGCGGCGCCCACGGTGAGCAGGGGGAAGAGGGCGACGAAGCTGGTGAAGGTGATCGCGGCGGCGAGCCGGGTCCACTTCACCCGGTCGAGGGTCTCGTAGGAGCGCCAGGCGTGGGTCCGCATGAGGCGGGAGATGAGGGGCCCGATGCCGGGCAGCCGCGTCAGCCAGTCCATGGCGTACGTCTACCACTCTGACGTGGGCGTACGCCCGGACCGGGGCGGCGCTAGCGCGAAGGAGCGGGCGGTCGGACGCCCGTCTGGTGGGGGACGGCCGGCGCCGTCCCCTCCCCCTCCCCGAACGGATACTCGCGCTCCAGCCGCCACACGCCGTCCGGGCCCTGCTCGTAGAGGGCGAAGGCGTCGATCGTCCAGGCGGCCTCGAACCCGGCCAGCTCGGCGTAGGCCCGGTCCATGGCCTCCTCGGCGATGCCGTGGGCGACGGTGACGTGCGGGTGGTAGGGGAACTGCAGCTCGCGGGCGACGGGCCCGGAGGCGTCGCGGATGCGCTTCTGCAGCCAGGCGCAGGAGGCGGAGCCCTCGACCACGTTCACGTAGACGACGGGCGAGAGGGGGCGGAAGGTGCCGGTCCCGGCCAGGCGCATGGGGAAGGGCCGGCACTCGGCGGCGACGCGGGCGAGGTGCTCCTCGATCGCGGGCAGCGAGGACGCGTCGGCCTCGGTGGGCGGCAGGAGGGTGACGTGCGTGGGGATGCCGTGTGCGTGCGGGTCCCCGAAGCCCTCGCGGCGCTTCTGGAGGAAGCTGCCGTACGGCTCCGGGACCGCGATCGACACGCCGAGCGTCACGGTCCCCATTGCGTTCTCCCTCCTGTGCGCCTGTATGTCCCCGTGGCCAGTGTGACGGCTGTGCCGCACACCGTGCCAGAGCTCCTGCTCCGCTGCTGCTCCGGGCGTGCCTCAGTGCTTGGCGGGCAGGAAGCCCACCTTGTCGTACGCCTGAGCGAGCGTCTCCGCCGCGACCGCGCGGGCCTTCTCGGCGCCCTTGGCGAGGACGGAGTCCAGCGTCTCCGGGTCGTCGAGGTACTCCTGCGTGCGGGCGCGGAACGGCGTCACCCACTCCACCATGACCTCGGCGAGGTCCGTCTTCAGCGCACCGTAGCCCTTGCCCTCGTACTTCTGCTCCAGTTCGGCCATTCCCGTGCCGGTGAGCGTGGCGTAGATGGTGAGGAGGTTGCTGATGCCGGGCTTGGTCTCCGGGTCGAAGCGGATCACCGTGTCGGTGTCGGTGACGGCGCTCTTGATCTTCTTGGCGGAGACCTTGGGCTCGTCGAGCAGGTTGATCAGGCCCTTGGGGTTCGGCGTCGACTTGCTCATCTTCGCCGACGGGTCCTGCAGGTCGTAGATCTTCGCGGTCTCGCGGACGATGTGCGCCGACGGCAGGGTGAAGGTGTCGCCGAAGCGGCCGTTGAAGCGCTCGGCGAGGTCGCGGGTGAGCTCGATGTGCTGGCGCTGGTCCTCGCCCACCGGGACGGCGTCCGCCTGGTAGAGGAGGATGTCGGCGACCTGGAGGATCGGGTAGGTGAAGAGGCCGACGGTGGTGGCGCCGGCGCCCTGCTTGGCGGACTTGTCCTTGAACTGGGTCATCCGGGAGGCCTCGCCGAAGCCGGTGAGGCAGTTCATCACCCAGCCGAGCTGGGCGTGCTCGGGGACGTGGCTCTGGACGAAGAGGGTGCAGCGCTCCGGGTCGAGGCCGGCGGCGAGCAGCTGGGCCGCGGCGACGCGGGTGTTGGCCCGCAGCTGCGCCGGGTCCTGCGGCACGGTGATCGCGTGCAGGTCGACCACCATGTAGAAGGCGTCGTGGGTCTCCTGCAGGGCCACGTACTGGCGGACGGCACCGAGGTAGTTCCCCAGGTGGAACGAGCCTGCGGTGGGCTGGATACCGGAGAGAGCGCGCGGTCGATCGAGGGCCATGCGCACATTCTCTCAGGTGCGGTGCCCGACTCCGTCCGACGGTGGGGCCGCGAGTAGTAGAAAGGTGGAACAGGGGGCACAGCAATGCCCGCACACGCATGCCCGTACACGAACGGAGCACACGGTGACATCCACGGAACGCAGCATCGCCGCCGCCGAGTCGCACAGCGCGCACAACTACCACCCGTTGCCGGTCGTCGTCGCGTACGCGGAGGGCGCCTGGATGACGGACGTCGAGGGGCGGCGCTATCTCGACATGCTCGCCGGGTACTCCGCGCTCAATTTCGGCCATGGCAACCGGCGGCTGATCAACGCCGCGAAGGCGCAGCTCGACCGGGTGACGCTGACTTCGCGCGCCTTCCACCACGACCGCTTCGCCGAGTTCTGCACCGAACTGGCCGCGCTGTGCGGCAAGGAGATGGTGCTGCCCATGAACACGGGCGCGGAGGCGGTCGAGACGGCCGTGAAGACCGCCCGCAAGTGGGGCTACAAGGTCAAGGGCGTGCCGGACGGCCGGGCGAAGATCGTGGTGGCCGGGAACAACTTCCACGGGCGCACCACCACGATCATCAGCTTCTCGACGGACGAGGAGGCGCGGGCGGACTTCGGGCCGTACACGCCGGGCTTCGAGATCGTCCCGTACGGCGACCTGGCCGCGCTGGAGGCGGCCGTCGACGACGACACGGTCGCGGTGCTGCTGGAGCCGATCCAGGGCGAGGCGGGGGTGCTGGTGCCGCCGGCCGGCTACCTGCCGGGGGTGCGGCGGCTGACCGCCGAGCGCGGGGTGCTCTTCATCGCGGACGAGATCCAGTCGGGCCTGGGCCGCACCGGCGAGACGTTCGCGTGCGACCACGAGGGCGTCGTCCCCGACGTGTACGTGCTGGGCAAGGCGCTCGGCGGCGGCGTGGTGCCGGTCTCGGCGGTGGTGGCGAACCGCGACGTCCTCGGCGTGTACCGGCCGGGCGAGCACGGCTCGACGTTCGGCGGGAACCCGCTGGCGTGCGCGGTGGCGCTGGAGGTGGTGGCGATGCTGAAGTCCGGCGAGTTCCAGCAGCGCGCCACGGAGCTCGGCGAGCACCTCCACCACGAGCTGAACCTGCTGGTCGGCGGCGGCGCGGTCGACGCCGTGCGCGGGCGCGGCCTGTGGGCGGGCGTCGACATCTCGCCGTCGCACGGTACGGGGCGGCAGATCTCGGAGCGGCTGATGGAGCGGCGGGTCCTGGTCAAGGACACGCACGGCTCGACGATCCGGATCGCGCCGCCGCTGGTGATCAGCAAGGAGGACCTGGACTGGGGGCTGGACCAGCTGCGGGCGGTGCTGGGCGGCTGAGCCGATCGCTCGGTGCCCGGGTGCGGAGGCTTCTCCGTACCCGGGACGGAGCACCGCCTACGGGAGGCTGTCGGGGCTGAGCGGATCGACACCGGTTCCGTCGTACATCTCCGGCCGGGCCGAGATCACGATGCGTCCCGCGGGCCATTCCGCCGACGGCTTGGCCAGGTGGACGGCGTGGGCGATGCGCCAGTCGAAACCACTGCCCACCAGGGCCCCGACGTCGAGCGCGGCAGTGAGGTCCATCGGCTCGACCTCGAAGCCGGGCAGGCTCGCGACGTGTTCGCCGACGCCCTTGCGTTCGGCGTCCGCGGCAGCGAGGGAGAGGGCGGGGACGTGGCCTATGCCCCTGCCTTCGGCCGATGCGACGACGAGCCCGGATAACCGCCGGTGCCCCGCTCCCAGCATGAGCAATGCCGAGTGGTCGAGGATGAGGGGGATCACGCGGCAGCACCACGCTTAGCGGCCATGCGGGCGGCGACCTCTTGCAGCAGCCGGTCACCAGCGGCCACGTCCTCGTCGGTCACCTCCACTCCCATGTGCTCGCGCAGATACGCCCGGGCGGCCGCACCGCGGGCTGCGAGCTCGGCCCGGGTGGGCTTGGCCCTGGCGAGCTCCTCCACGAGACTCCGGATCGTGGTCCCTTGCTCCGCGGCCAGTATCCCCAGCCGTTCGCGAGCGGCCTTGGAAACCTTGATGCTGGTGTCTGCGTCGTCACTCATGGCACCCGAATCTACTCCCGGTAGAGCCCGGCGGCAGCGGACGACCGCAATCGATCTCCATGTGATCGAATCAGCTGGATCATGCCCGCGTCAGGTAGCGGGAACGACCAGCGAGAGGCTCAGTCGCGTGTACGCGAAGCAGTACGAGATCACCCTCCCCGCCGACTACGACATGGGGATCATCCGCGAGCGCGTGGCCGGGCGCGGCCACGTCCTCGACGACCGCGCCGGCCTGGCCCTGAAGGCCTACCTCATCCGCGAGCGCGGAGTGCACGGCTCGCCCGTCCATCAGTACGCACCGTTCTACCTGTGGAACGACACCGCCGCGATGAGCCACTTCCTCGTCGGCGGGGGCGGGTTCGAGGGCATCGTGCGGGACTTCGGGCGGCCCGTCGTGCGGCACTGGACGGGCATCGCCACCGAGGCCGGGCCGGCGCGGGGCGCCGTGCCGCGGGCGGCGACCCGGCGGCTGACGCAGCTGCCCGCCGAGGGCCTGGCGGAGAAGGTCGCCGAGGAGACCGAGGCCCTGCGCGACCTCACCCGCCGGCACGACGGCGTCCACACGGCCGCGCTCGCCGTCGACCCGCACCACTGGCAGCTGCTGCGCTTCGTGCTGTGGACCGGGGCGGAGGACGTGCCGCCCGGTGACGACAGCACCGAGCGGTACGAGGTCCTGCACCTGTCCTCGCCCGAGCTGCCCTAGCCCGGGCCAGGGCCCCGGCTCAGCCGTCGATCACGTGCGGGACGAACCGCGCGTACTCGTCGGTGATCGGCCCCGCCGACTCCCGGATGCCCAGCCCCGCCGGCTCGCCGTCGACCACCCACGCCCCGAGGACCGTGCGGTTGCCGCCGAAGTCCGGGAGCGGGCACAGCTGCTGGTAGCAGCACGGCTCGTCCCGTACGGCCGCGGCCGCGGCCGCGCCGGCCTCGTGCAGGGTGATGCCGGCGCCCTCCCGCCCCAGCAGCGGCTTGGCCGCGTAGCCGGTGGTACGGGCCAGCTCGCGGGGGCCGTCGACGTAGGCGGGGAGCAGGCTGGGGTGGCCGGGGTGGAGCTCCCACAGGACGGCGAGGAGCGCCTTGTTGGACAGCAGCATCTTCCACGCCGGCTCGATCCACAGCGTGGATCCCGTACCGCCGCCGTTGTCGAGCGTGTCCAGCGCGTGCGGGCCGAAGCGGTCGCCGGTCAGCCACTCCCAGGGATACAGCTTGAAGCAGGCGCGGATGAAGCCGTACCGCTCGTCCACGAAGCGGCCGGAGAGGGCGTCCCAGCCGATGTTCTCCATGGGGAGGGCGCGGGTGTCCAGGCCGGCCTGCTCGGCGGTCTCGCGCAGGTAGGCGACCGTCATCAGGTCCTCGCCGAGCTCGTCGGCGGCGGAGTGCGCGAAGTGCAGCGGCGCGCCGGGCGGCAGCAGCGGCGCCTGCCGCCGCCAGGCGTCGACGAGGCGCTCGTGGAGCGAGTTCCACTGGTCGAGGCCGGGGAAGCGGTCCTCCATCCAGAACCACTGGGCGCTCGCCGCCTCCACCAGGGAGGTGGGCGTGTCGGCGTTGTACTCCAGCAGCTTGGCCGGGCCGCTGCCGTCGTAGCACAGGTCGAAGCGGCCGTAGACGGAGGGCAGTTCGCCGCGGCGGTGCCAGGACTCGGCGATCAGGGCGGTGAGCCGCGGGTCGGTGAGGCCGAGCTCGGCGAAGCGGTCGTGCGTCACGATGTGCGCCGCGGCCTCCAGGCACATCTCGTGCAGCTCGGCGACGGTCTCCTCCAGGGCCTCGACCTCGGCGAGCGTGAAGGAGTAGTACGCGCTCTCGTCCCAGTACGGGCGCAGGGAGCCGTCGGGGAGGCGGGTCAGGGGGTAGATCACGCCCTGCTCCTCCACGGTGGCCTGCCAGCCGGGGCGGGGTTCGGTGCGGTGGCGGCGCATGGGATCAGCCGCCGCCGGAGCCGGAGTTCGAGCAGCCGAAGCCGCCGCGGTCGACGGCCTTGCTTTTGCTGAAGGTGCCGCTCTCGGCGTAGCCGCCGGAGCGGTTGGCGCCGTAGTACCAGCGGCCGGTGCCCGTGGTCGAACTGCCGCTGCCGCTGCCGCTGCTCTTGTTCGAGCAGGCCTTGGGATCGAGGAGGCGGTAGCCGCCCCGCCCCGCGTCGTAGCTGTTCGGGTCGACGCAGCGCTTGTCCGGTTCGGAGCCGCAGGAGGTGAGGGCGGCGGCGAGGGCGCCCATGCTGCCCAGGACGACCGTCGACGAGCGCAGCCGGCGGCGCGTCTTCCGGTTCTTCCCGGGCGTTCCCGGTATGTCGTTTTCTGCCATGCGAATGACCCCCGTCATGTACTGCTCATGCCATGCAGGCCCCTCACCCTAAAGGGCGCTTCCGGCCGCCCCACGGCCCCCCTCACTCCCCCGGCGGGAGCACCCTCAGGAGGGCCTCCAGGGCGCCCGGGAAGGCGTGGTCCGGTGGGGTGCCGTAGCCGACGATGAGGCCGGCGGGGGTG
>NZ_JBPQTW010000065.1:0-30554 GCF_051386535.1 Streptomyces sp. URMC 127 | reverse complement strand
CCCGCCCTCCGCCTCCGCCGCCTCACCTTCGCCTACGGAGACCACGCCGACCCCGTCGTCCGGGACCTCGACCTGGCCCTGCCCCCCGGCGCGCACCTGGCCGTCGTCGGCCCCAGCGGCGTGGGGAAGTCGACGCTGGCCGGGCTGATCGCGGGCCTGCTGCGGCCCGGCGGCGGCGAGGTCACCGTCGGCGGGCACCGGGCGGAGACGGCCGCGGCCACCGCCCGGCGGGTGCTGATCCCGCAGGAGGCGTACGTCTTCTCGGGGACGCTCGCCGCCAACCTCGGCTACCTGCGCCCCGGCCCCGCCCCCGTACCGGAGGAGGAGCTGCGGGCCGCCACGGAGGCGCTCGGCATGACGGAACTCGTCCGCCGCCTGGGCGGCTTCGCGGCGCCCCTCGCCCCCGCGGAGCTGTCCGCGGGCGAGCGGCAGCAGATCGCGCTCGCCCGCGCCTACCTGTCGCCCGCGCCGCTCGCCGTCCTGGACGAGGCGACCTGCCACCTCGACCCCGCCGCGGAGGCCCGCGCCGAACGGGCCTTCGCCCGCCGCCCCGGCGGCACCCTCGTCGTCATCGCGCACCGCGCCGCTTCGGCCCGCCGGGCGGGCCTGGTCCTGGTGATGGACGGGGCGGACACGGTCTGCGGCGACCACCACGAGCTGCTCGCGCGCTCGCCGCTCTACCGGGACCTCATGGGCGAGGGCGCGGGCGAGGGAGAGGACGCGGGCGAGGACGCCGGCGGGAAGCACCCGTCACACCCACCCCGCCCCCCGCGAGATGCGGATCGCGTCGACCCGGTTCCGCGCCCCGGTCTTGCGGGTGATGGCGGCCATGTAGTTGCGCACCGTGCCGTTCGACAGGTGCAGGCTGCGGGCGATCTCCCCGACGGACGCCCCTTCGGCCGCGAGTGACAGCACGCTCAGCTCTCGTCTGGTGAGGGGGATCTCCGCGGCCTCCAGGAAGCCGAAGCCGAGCGCCTCGTCGATGTACCGCTCGCCCTTCGCCACATGCCGTATCCCCTCCACCAAGCGGTCCGGTGAAGCGTTTTTGCTCAGGTATCCCAGGGCCTTCTCCTCGTACGCCCGGCGCAGGGGCCCCGGCCGTCCCGCGCTGACCAGGGCGAGCAGCGCGGCCCCCGCCCCGCCGGTCCCGTTCGTCCCGCTCGCGCCGCCCGCCTCACCAGTGCCGCCTGCGTCGTCCGTGCCGCCCGCCCCGCACAGCTCGCCCAGCCCGCGCGGCCCGCCGGCCTCCGGGCTGTCCATGTCCACCACGCACACGTGCGGCCGCAGCGAGCGCGACACGTCCGCCGCGCGCTGCCAGGACGCCGAGGAGACGTCCAGGTCCGGCTCCCTGCCGAGCAGAAACGCCAGCGCTGTGCGCAGCAGATAGGTGTCATGTACCAGAAGTACCCGGATCACGGTCCCCGCCTTCCCGCTTCCCGCCTCCCCCGCGCAGCGAGCGCTGCACCGGACACGAGGCCCATTCATACCGGCGTGTGCCACCGCGACGGGCGCGTATACCTGACATGGAGGGGGCGCAAGGGCGCATGATTCACGCCACGTGCGCCCCAAGTTCACTCGAAAGCGCCCCTCATGAATCGGGTGCCGGGGGTAGCGCGTCAGGCTTGTTGTGGGGTAGTGAGCCGGATGAGGCGGCAGACGGTCTCGATGTCGATCCGCACCTGCGCGATGGAGGCGCGCCCCGAAAGCCAGGTGATGAGCGCCGAGTGCCAGGTGTGCTCGATGACGCGGACGGCGGAGAGCTGGTCGGGGGTGGGCGGCCCGCCCGGCCCCATGGCGTCCAGGATGATCGCCGTGGTGAGCCGGGAGACGGTGTCGACCTCGGTGCTCACCGAGCGGTCGGCGAAGGTGAGGGCGCGCACCATCGCGTCGGCCAGGTGCGGTTCGCGCTGCATCGAGCGGAACGCCCGCATCAGGGTCCGGGCCACGCGCGCGGCCGGGTCGGGGTCCGTCGGCGGGCGCTTGCGCAGCGTGCCGTGCAGCTGCTGCAACTGGTCCTGCATGGTGGCGACGAGCAGGTGGATCTTGGAGGGGAAGTAGCGGTAGAGCGTGCCGAGCGCGACGCCCGCGGCCTCGGCGACCTCCCGCATCTGTACGGCGTCGAAGCCGCCGCGGCTCGCGAGCTCCTCGGTGGCCCGCAGGATCCGGCGCCGGCGCGCCGCCTGACGCTCAGTCAGGGGGAGGCTGGGTCCGGCGGGCACGGCCCGCGCGGGCGGCGACTTGGGTTCCGTCGTCATATGTCCCATTCCGTGGCATCCATCCAGGGTGTCCGTACGGCCCGGACGGCACAGCATGGCAGGGGCCGGGCCGTGGCGCGAATCACCCGATCCGGTCCTGGCGACTGCCCTTGCGGCCGGTAGATTCGAGGCTTCTGGACGACCCAGTCTGAAACTTGTTCTAGATTAGCGCGACCGGTTACGCTCCGGCCGGAACAGCAGCCAGAAGGAGGCCGGGGGAGTGACCGCTGAGGCCACTGAGGCAGCTCTCGCAGCGCACGCGCGGGACGCACGCCGGGACGCCCTCCACGACACGGGCGGGGCGGGCGCGGACGCGGGCGATCCGGGCGACCGTCCCCTGCGCATCGCACTGCTCACCTACAAGGGCAACCCCTTCTGCGGCGGCCAGGGCGTCTACGTGCGCCACCTCTCCCGCGAACTCGCCCGCCTCGGGCACAGCGTCGAGGTCATCGGCTCCCAGCCGTACCCCGTCCTCGACGAGGGCGTGACCCTCACCGAGCTGCCGAGCCTGGACCTCTACCGCCAGCCGGACCCCTTCCGCACCCCCGGGCGCGACGAGTACCGCGACTGGATCGACGCGCTGGAGGTCTCCACCATGTGGACGGGCGGCTTCCCCGAGCCGCTCACCTTCAGCCTGCGCGCCCGCCGTCACCTCGCCGCGCAGCGCGGGCGGTTCGACGTCGTGCACGACAACCAGACGCTCGGCTACGGGCTCCTGGGCGGCCCCGCCGCGATCGGCGCTCCGCTGGTCACCACGATCCACCACCCCATCACCGTCGACCGGCAGCTCGACCTCGACGCCGCCGCCGACTGGAAGCGGCGGGCCTCCGTACGGCGCTGGTACGGGTTCACGCGCATGCAGAAACGTGTCGCCCGGCGGCTGCCGTCCGTGCTGACCGTCTCCGGCTCCTCGCGCCAGGAGATCGTCGACCACCTCGGCGTACGGGCCGAGCGGGTGCACGTGGTGCCGATCGGCGCCGACACGGACCTGTTCTCGCCGGACCCGTCCGTGCCCGAGGTCCCGGGCCGGATCGTCACCACCTCCAGCGCGGACGTGCCCCTCAAGGGCCTGGTGCACCTGATCGAGGCCCTGGCGGTGGTCCGCCGCCGGCACCCGGACGCGCACCTCGTCGTCGTCGGCAAGCGCGCCGAGGACGGGCCGGTCGCCACCGCGATCCGGCGCTGCGGGCTGGGGAACGCCGTCGAGTTCGTCAAGGGCATCACCGACGCCGAACTGGTCGATCTCGTGCGGTCGGCGCAGGTCGCGTGCGTGCCGTCGCTGTACGAGGGCTTCTCGCTGCCGGCCGCGGAGGCCATGGCCACGGGGACGCCGCTCGCCGCGACGACCGGGGGCGCCATCCCCGAGGTCGCGGGCCCCGACGGCGAGACCTGCCTCGCCGTCCCGCCCGGCGACCCCGGAGCGCTCGCCTCCGCCCTCGGGCGGCTCCTCGCCGACCCCGGCCTCCGCCGCCGCCTCGGCGCCGCGGGCCGCGAGCGCGTCCTCTCCCGCTTCACCTGGCGCGAGGCCGCGATCGGCACGGCACGCCACTACCGCGAGGCGATCGCCCTCGCGGGCGGCGCCCGCGCCGGACGGCGCGCGTAGTGCCCGCCGCACGCACCAGCGCCCCGGCGACCCGGCCCCGCCGGGCCACGCCGCGGGGTGTGCTCGCCGTTGCAGCGGGGAGTTGTGGAGCTGCGCCGCTCCGGCGTGGGCAGATAGTGCCCGCCGCGGCGGCGCCCGGCCACGACGCTGCGTCCCGGCGGTGCCCTACGACCGCCGTCCGGCACCGCCGGACTCCGCCGTGCGGCTTGCTCGCCGTTGCGGCGGAGGGTTGTGCCTGCGGCACGTATGGAGCGGCAGACGGTTGCCGCGGCGTCAGTCGCAGACCTGGCGGACCGTGCTGCCGACACGAACTTTCCGCCGCGGTGGCGCTCAGCCCCCATGGCGCGTTCCGGCGGTGCCGAACCGAGCCCGCCCGGCACCGCCGGGACACGCCGCGGCACGCGCGGGGAACCGCAGACGCTGCGCTCCAGCGCGCACGGGCCGCCGTCGCGGCAGCCCGGCGGTGCCCTGCCGCCCGCCGTAACCCTTACGCACCCGGAAACAACCACCCCGTCCCGCCGGCCGAAAGCAAATACCCGTGCTGACCGTCGATTTCTCCCGCTTCCCGCTCGCCGCAGGCGACCGCGTCCTCGATCTGGGCTGCGGCGCGGGACGGCACGCCTTCGAGTGCTACCGGCGCGGGGCGCGCGTCGTCGCGCTGGACCGCAACGGCGAGGAGATACGCGAGGTCGCCAAGTGGTTCGCCGCCATGAAGGAGGCGGGTGAGGCCCCCGAAGGGGCCACCGCCACCGCCATGGAGGGCGACGCCCTCGCGCTGCCCTTCCCCGACGACAGCTTCGACGTCGTCATCATCTCCGAGGTCATGGAGCACATACCCGACGACAAGGGCGTGCTCGCGGAGATGGTGCGCGTGCTCAAGCCCGGCGGCCGGATCGCCGTCACCGTGCCCCGCTACGGGCCGGAGAAGATCTGCTGGGCCCTCTCGGACGCCTACCACGAGGTCGAGGGCGGCCACATCCGCATCTACCGCGGCGACGAACTCCTCGGCAAGATGCGCGAGGCCGGCCTCAAACCGTACGGCACGCACCACGCCCACGGCCTGCACAGCCCCTACTGGTGGCTCAAGTGCGCCTTCGGCGTCGACAACGACAAGGCGCTGCCCGTCCGCGCCTACCACAAGCTCCTGGTCTGGGACATCATGAAGAAGCCCCTGGCCACCCGCCTCGCCGAGCAGGCCCTCAACCCGCTCATCGGCAAGAGCTTCGTGGCGTACGCGACCAAGCCGCACCTGCCCGCCGGCCGCGACGGGGTGGCGGCGTGACCACCTTCAGCCGCGGCTCCGGCCGCACCGAACGCCTCGTCCTGCCCGGCGTCCTGACCGCGGAACAGGTCGCCGGCACGGTCGCCGGCATCGCCGCCGCCCAGCGCGCCGACGGCGCCATCCCCTGGTTCCGCGGCCACCACCTCGACCCCTGGGACCACGTCGAGGCCGCCATGGCCCTCGACGCCGCCGGCGAGCACGGCCGCGCCGAGGCCGCCTACCGCTGGCTCGCCCGGCACCAGAACCCCGACGGCTCCTGGTACGCCGCCTACGCCGACGGCGCCGCCGACGAGCCCACCGACCGCGGCCGCGAGAGCAACTTCGTCGCCTACGTCGCGGCCGGCGTCTGGCACCACTACCTCGCCACCGGCGACGACGCCTTCCTCGACAGCATGTGGCCGACCGTCTACGCCGCCGTCGAGTTCGTCCTGCGGCTCCAGCAGCCCGGCGGGCAGATCGGCTGGAAGCGCGAGGACGACGGCACGCCCGTCACCGACGCGCTGCTCACCGGCTCCTCCTCCATCCACCAGGCGCTGCGCTGCGCCCTGGCCATCGCCGAGCACCGCGAGGAGCCCCAGCCCGACTGGGAGCTCGCCACGGGGCTGCTCGCGCACGCGATACGCCGGCACCCCGAGCGGTTCCTCGACAAGAGCCGCTACTCGATGGACTGGTACTACCCCGTCCTCGGCGGCGCCGTCACCGGCGTGGCCGCCAAGGAGCGCATAGAGGAGGGCTGGGACCGCTTCGTCGTCCCGGGCCTCGGCGTGCGCTGCGTACTGCCCAACCCGTGGGTGACGGGCGGCGAGAGCTGCGAACTCGCCCTCGCGCTGTGGGTGATGGGCGAGTCCGACCGCGCCGTGCAGATCCTGCAGTGGATCCAGCACCTGCGCGCCGAGGACGGCATGTACTGGACGGGCTACGTGTACGACGACGACGCCGTCTGGCCGGAGGAGCGCACCACGTGGACGGCCGGTTCGCTGCTCCTCGCGGCGGCCGCGCTCGGCGGCGACGAGGCGACGACGGCGGTCTTCGGCGGGGAACGCCTCCCGGCGGGCCTGGAGCCGGACTGCTGCGCGTAACGCGTACGGCCTCCGGCGGGGGCGGGGCCTTGCCGATGCCGGGGGCCGCGCACTCCGCCGGAACCGTGCCGCTACGCCGGGCCTGACGGCCCTTCCCGCCCCGCCGCGCTGAACAGGCAAAAAGCGGAATTCGAACTACCGCGCCCGCCAGGGTCGTTGTCAGAGGGCGGTCCTACAGTGAGGTCATGACGACGACGCTCAGCTTCGACCGCTACTGTTCCGAGATCCTCGACCAGACCCGCCTGCTGTGCGGCGCCCTGGGCGAGGGCGCCGATGTTTCTGTCACCGTGCCGACCTGCCCCGAGTGGACGCTGGGCCACCTCCTCGTGCACGTGGGCCAGGCCCACCGCATGGCCACCCGCCTCGTGCGCGAGCGGGTCACGGAGTTCGTGCCGCCGGCCACCATCGTGCAGGGCCTGCCCCAGCCCGCCCCGGGCGACCCCTCCGCGGAGGATCTGCCCGGCCTCACCGCCTGGCTCGCCGAGGGCGCCGAGGCGCTGGTGGCCGTGCTGCGCGAGGCGGGCCCCGACAGCCCGGTGTGGACGTTCTCCGAGCAGCAGCGGTCCGCCTTCTGGGCCCGCCGGATGGCGCACGAGACCCTCATGCACCGCGCCGACGCCGTGGGCGCCCTGGGTCTTCCCTTCACGGCCGACCCGGCCATAGCGGCGGACTGCGTCGACGAGTGGCTGGAGATCCTCACCTTCCCGGCGGCGCTCGCCTTCAAGCCGCGGCTGAAGGAGCTGCCGGGCCCCGGCCGCACCCTCCACCTGCACGCGACCGACACCCCGGCGGAGCTCGACGCGGAGTGGTTCATCGACTGCACCGGCGAGGGCATCACCTGGCGCCGGGCCCACGAGAAGGCGGCCGTGGCCGTCCGCGGGCCCATGACCGACGTGCTCAGCGTCCTCTACCGGCGCCTGCCCGCCGACAGCGACCGCGTCGAGGTCGTCGGCGACCGCGAGCTGCTCGACTTCTGGCTGGAGCGCGCCGAATTCTGACGGCCTCTCCGGGGGACGCCATGTCCACCGAGCCCGCCCGCAGGCCGGATGAGAGCATCATCGTATGACCGTTGTGCCCAGATCCTCCGTGTCCCGCAGGCTCGCCCGGGCCGCCGTGCTGCCCGCCGCCCTCGTGCTCGTGGCGGCCTGCGGCTCCGGTGACGCCGCGACGCCCAAGGCCGGGGCGCCCGGCGCGGGAGACCCGCTCTTCCCGCGCCTGGGCAACGGCGGATACGACGTCCGGCACTACGGCCTCACCCTCGACTACACCCCGGAGGGCAACCACCTCAAGGGCACCGCCGTCATCACCGCCCGCGCGACGCAGGACCTCGGCTCCTTCAACCTCGACCTCAAGGGACTGAAGGTCCGCAGCGCCCGCGTCGACGGCCGCCCGGCCCGCACGGCCCGCAAGGGCACCGAGCTGACGGTGACGCCCCGTGAGACGCTCACCAAGGGCCATGACTTCGAGACGGTCGTCGTCTACGACGGCACGCCGAAGGAGATCACCGACGAGGACGGCAGCGCCCTGGAGGGCTGGATCGAGACCGACGACGGCGCGGTCGGCCTCGGCCAGCCCACCGGCTCGATGGCCTGGTTCCCCGGCAACCACCACCCCTCCGACAAGGCCGCCTACGACATCGAGGTGACCGTCCCCAAGGGCTACACCGCCGTCGCCAACGGCGAGCTGCAGCAGCAGAGGACCAAGGGGAACCGGACGGTCTTCTCCTGGCACAGCGCCGAGCCCATGGCGAGCTACCTGGCGAGCGTGGCCGTCTCCCCGTTCAAGGTCACCACCGCCCGCGCCGGCGACCTGCCCCTCTACATCGCCACCCACCCGAAGGAGTCCTCGGCCGGGCCCCGCCTGGAGAAGCTCCTGCCCGAGGCCATCGCCTGGGCGAGCGAGCTCTTCGGCCCGTACCCGTTCTCCTCCGCCGGCGCGGTCGTCGACCACAACCCGTACGTCGACTACGCCCTGGAGACCCAGACCAAGCCGTACTTCGACTCCGCCCCGGACGACGTGACCGTCGTGCACGAGGTCGTCCACCAGTGGTTCGGCAACTCCGTCACCCCGCGCACCTGGCGCGACATGTGGCTCAACGAGAGCTTCGCCGCGTACGCGGAATGGCTGTGGGAGGACAAGCACGGCGGCCGTTCCGTCCAGCGCATCTTCGACGACTACTACACCGGCAAGGACCCGCTGAGCGACGGCATCTGGGCCTTCCCGCCCGCCGACCCCGCCCCGGCCACGGTCTCCGACCCGCCGGTCTACGGCCGCGGCGCCATGGTGCTGCACAAGCTGCGGCAGGCCGTCGGCGACGAGGCCTTCTTCGCCACGACCCGCGCCTGGGTGAGCGAGCACAAGCACGGCAACGCCGGCACCGCCGAGTTCGAGCGGTTCTGGCAGCAGCGCACCGGGAAGAACCTCGGCGGCGTCTTCGGCCCCTGGCTCCACGGGCACGGGCGGCCGGACCGGCCGTGAGGGCGGCGCGAGCCCACCCTCACACCAGGCCGGCCAGCACCCGCAGCGTCTCCTCGTCCGGCGCCGTCACCAGCAGGTCCGTCACCGGGCCCGCCCGCCACAGCTCCAGCCGCTCCGCGATCCGCCCGCGCGGCCCCACGAGCGAGATCTCGTCGGCGAAGGCGTCCGGCACGGCCGCGACGGCCTCCTCGCGCCGCCCGGCCAGGAACAGCTCCCGCACCCGCCGGGCCTCCTCCGCGTAGCCCATGCGGGCCATGAGGTCGGCGTGGAAGTTGCGGCGCGCGTGCCCCATGCCGCCGATGTAGAAGCCCAGCATCGCCTTCACCGGCAGCAGCCCCTCGGCGACGTCGGCGCACACCCGGGCCCGGACCAGCGGCGCCACCAGGAAGCCCGGGGGAGCCGCGGCGAGGGCCTCGGCGTGCAGGTCCGTGCGGAGCGGGGACCAGTACAGGGGCAGCCAGCCGTCGGCGATGCGCGCGGTCTGGGCGACGTTGCGGGGTCCCTCGGCGCCGAGCAGGACGGGCAGGTCCGGGCGGAGGGGATGGGTGATGGGGCGCAGCGGCCTGCCGAGGCCGGTCGCGCCGGGGCCGTCGTAGGGGAGGGCGTGGTGGCGGCCCTCCAGCGTCACCGGTGCCCGGCGGCGGAGCACCTGGCGCACCACGTCCACGTACTCGCGCGTCGCGGTCAGCGGGCTGTCCGGGAACGGCCGCCCGTACCAGCCCTCGACGACCTGCGGGCCCGACAGTCCCAGGCCGAGCAGCAGCCGGCCGCCGGAAAGGTGGTCGAGGGTCAGGGCGTGCATCGCGGTGGCCGTGGGGCTGCGGGCGGCCATCTGGGCGACGGCGGTGCCGAGCCGGATACGGGTCGTGTGCGCGGCGATCCAGGTGAGGGGGGTGAAGGCGTCGGAGCCCCAGGCCTCTGCGGTCCACACCGAGTGGTAGCCGAGCCGCTCGGCCTCCCGGGCGAGGGCGAGGTGGCGCGGGTCGGGGCCGCGGCCCCAGTAGCCGAGCGCGAGTCCGAGCCGCACGGGGGCCTCCCGGCAGGGTCTGAAGCTGACGTGCCGTCAGGTGCGCGGCTGACTGTACGACCCGGGCCGCGCCCGGACAAGACGGTCCTCGCGGGGGCGGGCAAGTCGCAGGGGCGGGCAGGTGGCAGGGCCGGGTTCGGCATCGCCGGGCCGCGCCGCGGTGGTTGCTCGCCGTTGCGGCGGAGGGTTGTTCCGGGGGAACCCCGGGCCCGCGAGGAGCGTGGTGGTTGTGCCTGCGCGCAAAACGGCGGGCCCCCCGGCGGCCGTCCTGCGTCTGCGCGACCAGGGCCTGGCCGCGCTGCTCCACCGCGAGGTACCACGTGCCCGGCGCGAGCTCGGCGATCTGCGACGGCGAACCGTCCTCGCCGTACAGCGGGCGCGGCACCGGCACCGCGAACCAGAACGGGGCGAAGTCCCCGGCCGGAGCGGCCGGCTGGCCGGCGGCGGGCGACGGCGCGGCCGCGGCACCGCCCTGGCTCGCGTCCGGCTGGCCCTGCTGGGCGCCGTAGGGCTGCTGGGCGCCGTACGGGCCGGACTGGGCGGCGCCCGGACCGGGGTAGCCGTAGCCCGGGTTCGGGCCGGCGCCGTACGGGGACGGGGCCTGCGGGCCCGGAGCGCTCACCAGCGGGGCCTTCAGGGCCGGGGTGCGCGGGGTGAGGACGGCCACGGCGGCCAGCGCCAGGTTGGCGATGAGGCCCAGGATCTGGCCGATGCCCGGGGACACGCCCTGGGCGCCGCCGACGATCGTCCACAGCGAGGACCACGCGGCGAACACGGCGAGCGCGGTGCCCCACTGGTCGAGGCCGAGGCCCACGAGCTTGCGGCCCTCGGGCTGGAAACGCGCGGCGACGACGAGACCGGCGGCGATGATTCCGGCGAGGAAGATCGACGGCAGGACGGGGAAGAGGCCGGCCTTCCAGCCGTTCGGCTCCGTGGGGCAGATCGTCGACGCGCAGTCGTACGAGTAGAAGCTGAGGAACGAGGCGATGAACAGCAACACCGCTGCTCCGATCACCACGCCGTCGCCTCGAGTGAGGGAGCGGATGTTCACTCTCATGTCCTTTGTCAGTGTGATCATTAACGTCGCTGTCGCCGGCACGCGAGGATGCGGGGGCGCGGGGGTGGCCCCCCATCGTACGGGTGAACTTATCGCCTGCACGGTCGGGGCGTCTTCTTCGTATCTGCCTCGTGACAAGCCCGTGGTCTGCGCGGACGGCCGCGGCGGCGGCCCGGGGCCCGCTTCCGCCCTACCCGTCCAGGAAGTCCGTGATGCCGTCGGCGATCCCCTGCGCCGCCTTCTCCCGCCACGCTCCGTCCGTCAGCAGGGCCGCGTCCTGCGGGTCCCGCATGTTGCCGCACTCGATGAACACCTTCGGCACGGTCGAGAGGTTGAGGCCGCCGAGGTCGCCGCGGGTGTCCAGGCCCGTACCGCCGCCGATGTAGTTGGACGCGGCGCTGCGCGTGACGCGTACGAAGTGGCCCGCGATGCGCACGCCGAGGTCCTTGGACGGCCCGGCGATCGGCGCGGTGTCCGCTCGGCCGCCCTTGACGGAAGCGGGGAGGATCACATGGAAGCCGCGGTTGCCGACGGCCGAGCCGTCGGCGTGCACGGAGACGGCGGCGTCGGCGTGCTCCCGGTTCCCGATCGCCGCCCGCTCGTCCACGCACGGGCCGTACGGCCGCTCGCCGTCGTGCGTCAGCACCACCCGGGCACCCTGCGACCGCAGGATCGTGCGCAGCCGGTGGGCGACGTCGAGGCTGAACGACGCCTCCGCGTAGCCGCTGTCCGTGGACGTCCCGGTGGTGTCGCACTCCTTGCGGCCCGTGCCGATGTCGACGGAGCGGTTGATCTCGGCGGTGTGCTCGCTGTTGCGGATGTTGTGCCCGGGGTCGACGACGACCACCTTGCCCTTGAGGGGCCCGTCGGGCAGCGGCCCCTCGTCGGCTGCGGCGGGTGACGCGCTCGGCGGCGCGGGCGACGACGAGCCGGGCGCCGAAGGCCGCTTGCCCTCGGGCGAAGCCTCCCGGGACGGAGCCCGCGACGCGGAGGACCGGCCGGGCGGCTCCGGCGCCCCGGCGGAGGCCGCCGACGCGGCGGCCACCGGCTCCTTCTGCCCGCCGTCCGCCTCCGCGTCCCACAGCAGCCAGCCCGCGACCCCGGCCGGGACGAGGGCCGCCACCGCGACGACGACGGGCGTACGGAAGCCGCCCCTCCGGCTCATGCGGCTCGTGCGGCCGGCGCGCGGGGAGCGGGGGAAGCGGGAAAAGCTGCCTTTGGACACCCGGCGATGCTACGCCGCCGCCCCGCCCCGGAGGGGGCCTACGCCGCAACCGGTCCGCGCCGCAGCACCCGCAGCGACCGCGTCACCGACACCTCGGTGAACTCCCCGGACGCGAGCGCCCTGAGATACACGCGGTACGGCGCCTGCCCGCCGTCCGCCGGGTCCGGGAACACGTCGTGGATCACCAGCAGCCCGCCCGGCGCGAGATGCGGGACCCAGCCCTCGTAGTCGGCCGTCGCGTGCTCGTCGGTGTGCCCGCCGTCGATGAACACCAGCCCCAGCGGCCTCCCCCAGAGCGACGCCGCCAGCGGCGAGCGCCCCACGAGCGCCAGCACGTGCTCCTCCAGGCCCGCCTGATGCAGCGTCCGCCGGAACACCGGCAGCGTGTCCATCCGCCCCACGGCCTCGTCCACCAGCGACGCGTCGTGGTACTCCCAGCCCGGCTGCTGCTCCTCGCTGCCGCGGTGATGGTCCACCGTCACGGCCGTGACGCCCGCCTCCCGGGCGGCGGCGGCCAGCAGGATCGTCGAACGCCCGCAGTACGTGCCCACTTCGAGCAGCGGCAGCCCCAGCGCCGCGGCCTCCTCGGCGGCGGCGTGGAGGGCGAGCCCCTCGTCGAGCGGCATGAAACCCTTGGCCGCCTCGAAGGCGGCGAGTATCTCGGGCTTGGGCGGCATGGTGTCGTCCTCCAGGGGTACGCGGTGGTCGGCTCATTGTCCTCACGGCCGCCGAGCGGCGTGCGCGAGGGGCCGATACCGTGGGAAGCACGTGCGGGGGAGACGGGGGAGACAGGGGAAGCGGCTGCGGCCGCTGTCGAAGTGCCCAGCTGCCCAGCTGCCCAGTTGCCGAAAGGGGCGGAAGATGTCCTTCGCCGTATCGCTGCTCGCCGCTTCGATGGCGGTGCTGTCCCCGGTGGCCGGTGCCGGTGCCGGTGCTGCCGGTACCGGCGGGCAGGGCGCCGATGTGAGCGCCGTCTTCGCGGACCCCACGGGCGACGTGCTGCGCGCCGTGACGTTCGACCCGGCCGCGGTCCCGCCGGGCGCCCGCGTCACCGTCACCGAGCGCACCGGCCACGACGGTACCCGTGTCCACCTGCGGCTGTACGGCATCCAGCCGGGCCGTACGTTCGGCGCACACGTCCACACGCAGCCGTGCGGCACCCGGCCCGAGGCCTCCGGCGGGCACTACCAGCAGGTCAAGGACCCCGTGCAGCCGTCCACCGACCCCGCGTACGCCAATCCCCGCAACGAGGTCTGGCTGGACTTCACCACCGACGGGCGCGGCGACGGCGGGGCGTCCTCCTCGGTCGCCTGGCGCTTCCGCCCCGGCGAGGCCCGCTCCGTCGTCATCCACGAGCACGCCACCGAGCGGGCCCCCGGCCGGGCGGGCACGGCGGGCGACCGGCTGGCGTGCGTCAACGTGCCCTTCAAGTGACTCCGCCGCGTGACTCCGCCCCGCGGAGGGCTCTGAAATAGCTCGAACGAATGATCGGTGCACTCGCAAGGGTGATCGTGTGCGCCGCCGGCCCCGGGTGCGGCGCCCGGCGCCGTAGCCTGCTGCCGCCATGAACGATTTCGTTGACGAAGCACGCTCGCGCGTCGCACACCTGCTCCGGATGGCCAACACCACGGACGACCGGGTCAGGGCACGGATCATCGAGTACGCGGACACCACCCCGGAGCCGCCCGTCATGAGCCGGGCCGGGATCGTCACGACCGGATGCGCGCAATGCCTGAGGACCGCGTGGCGGCAGCAGGACGCGGAGGGGCCCGTGTGGGTCTGCGCGTCCTGCGGCCACGTCGAAGGAGTGACCGTGAACTGCCCCCACTGCGACGTGCCCATGACCCCGCCGCCGCTCGGCGCGCCGGACCGGTGGCAGTGCCCCCGGTGCCCTCGGGTGGCGGCGACGGGGGAGAGCGCGCAGGACATCGAGGAGCGGGAGCGGCAACGGGTCGCGGCTGTCGCCGCGGTGGAGGAGGCGATGGCCCTGCGGGCGGCAGAGTGAACGGGGGCGCCCGTTCTTCCGCCGCGACGGTGCGAAACCACCACATACGTGACCGGCGGTGCCGGACCGTGCGTTTGAGCGTTCCGCTGGACGCGCGGTTATTCGGCTGCGGGCCGTCCGTGGCTGCTCGCGCAGTTCCCCGCGCCCCTTACGGGGCGCATGCCACGGGTGACTGCTGCTGCGGCGGCATGTTTCTTCCGCCGCAGCGGTGCGAAACCACCACGTGCGTGACCGGCGGTGCCGGACCGTGCTCGGTCTGGGACGCGTTCCGGCTGCCTACCGCAGGTGCGACGTGTCGTTCAGGAGTCTCAGTGACGCGTTGCCGTCCGCGTAGTAGGCGACCGCCGATACCGACGCCGCTGACAGTTCCATGCGGAACAGGGACTCCGGCGGGGCCCCGAGGGCCAGGCGGACCAGTGTCTTGACCGGCGTCACGTGCGTGACCAGCAGCACCGTACGCCCCGCGTAGCGCGCGAGGAGCTTGTCGCGCGTGAGGGCCGTCCGGCGGGCGACCGCCGCGAAGCTCTCGCCGCCGCCGGTGGGGGAGGCCTTGGAGGAGGCGAGCCAGGCGTCGAGGTCGTCGGGCCAGCGCTCGCGGACCTCCGCGAAGGTCAGGCCCTCCCAGGCGCCGAAGTCCGCCTCGCGGAGGCCCTCTTCGACGCGGACCTCCAAGCCGAGGCGCGCGGCCACGGCCGCGGCCGTCTCGCGGCAGCGCCGCATCGGCGAGGAGACGACGGCCTCGATGGTGCCGCGGGCGGCAAGCGCGGCACCGGCGCGCTCGGCCTGGTGGACGCCCACGGGCGACAGCTCCGGATCGCTGCCGCCGCTTCCGGAGAATCGCTTCTGCGGAGTGAGAGCCGTCTCGCCGTGGCGCATCAGGACGAACGTGGTCGGCGTCCCGAGGTCGGCCGGGGCGGCCCAGCCGACGGGAGCCGCCTTGGGCTCGGCGAGCGGCTCCGCGAGCGGCTCGGCGAGGGGCGCCGACGCCCGCACGGCCGCCCGCTCGGCGAGCGCCGCCGCGGAGGCGCCCGCCTCCCACTGCCGGCCGGCCTTGCCCGCGTCCATCGCCTCGTTGGCGAGCCGGTCCGCGTGCTTGTTCTCCTCGCGCGGGATCCACGCGTAGGAGACCTGCCCCGGCGGGAGGACGGCCCGCGCCCGGGCGGCCAGCGGCCGCATGTCCGGGTGCTTGATCTTCCAGCGGCCCGACATCTGCTCCACGACGAGCTTGGAGTCCATCCGCACCTGGACCTCGGCCGCGGGGTCGAGGGCCTTCGCGGCCTCCAGGCCGGCGATGAGCCCCCGGTACTCGGCCACGTTGTTCGTGGCCGTGCCGATGTACTCGGCGGCCTCGGCGAGGGCCTCGCCGGTGGCCGCGTCCAGGACGACGGCGCCGTAGCCGGCGGGCCCCGGGTTGCCCCGGGAGCCGCCGTCCGCCTCGACGATGAAGCGAGGGGCCATCGGGCTTACAGGCCCGACTCGGAGGTGCGCACCAGGATGCGGCTGCAGTTCTCGCAGCGGACGACCTTGTCGGCCGCGGCGGCGCGGACGTCGTTGAGCTCGGTGATGTCGAGCTCCAGGCGGCAGCCCTCGCAGCGGCGCTGGTAGAGGCGGGCCGCGCCGATGCCGCCCTGCTTCTCCCGCAGCCGGTCGTACAGCTTCAGCAGGTCGGCCGGGACGGAGGCGGCGACGATCTCGCGCTCCTTGGTGACCGAGGCGGCCTCGGCGTCGATCTCGGAGAGGGCGGCGTCGCGGCGCGCGACGGCGTCGTCGACCTTGGCCTGGACGGAGCTGACGCGGGCGGTCAGCTCGGTGACGCGCTCCTGGGCGGACTCGCGGCGCTCCATGACCTCCAGGACGACGTCCTCCAGGTCGCCCTGGCGCTTGGCCAGAGAGGCCACCTCGCGCTGCAGGTTCTCCAGGTCCTTCGCGGACATGCCGACGCCGGTGTCCAGGCGCTGCTGGTCGCGGGCGGCGCGCTGGCGGACCTGGTCGACGTCCTGCTCGGCCTTGGTCTGCTCGCGGGCGGTGTCGCTCTCCTCGGTCTGCGCGGCGACGAGCAGGTCGCGGTGCTGGGTGAGGTCGGCCTCCAGGGAGGCGATCTCGGCGTGCTCCGGCAGGCTCTTGCGCTTGTGGGCGAGCTGGTCGAGGCGCGTGTCCAGGGCCTGCAGGTCGAGGAGGCGGATCTGGTCGGCGGGCGCGGCGTTCAGTTGGGGGCTCCTGGGGTTATTTGTCGGAGAAGGCGGAGGAGGGGGACGCCGCGTGGGCGGTCCAGGGGTCGGTGACGGTCTTCGAGACGTGGGTGCGCAGGCCCCAGCCGTGCCGGTCGGAGATCTCGTCCAGCTGGGCGGCGGCCTGCTCGGCCCACGGCCACTCGGTGGCCCAGTGGGCCGCGTCGACGAGCGCCAGCGGGCTGTGCTGCTGGGCCTCGGAGGCGGGGTGGTGGCGCAGGTCGGCGGTGACGTAGGCGTCCACGCCGGCGGCCCGCACCTCGTCGAAGAGGGAGTCGCCGGAGCCGCCGCAGACGGCCACGGTGCGGATGGTGCGCCCGGGGTCGCCGGCGACGCGGATGCCCTGTGCCGTGGCGGGCAGCCGCTTGGCGGCGTGCTCGGCGAACGCGGCCAGGCTCATGGGCGGGTCGACCTCGCAGAGGCGGCCGAGGCCGCGGCGGCCGGCCGGGTCGGCGGGGTCGGGCACGAGGGGGCCGGTGACGCGGAGGTCGAGCGCGCCGGCGAGGGCGTCGGATACGCCCGGGTCGGCGCGGTCGGCGTTGGTGTGCGCGACGTGCAGGGCGATGTCGTGCTTGATCAGGGTGTGCACGACGCGGCCCTTGAAGGTCGAGGCCGCGACGGTCGTGGTCCCGCGCAGGTAGAGCGGGTGGTGGGTGACCAGCAGGTCGGCGCCGAGCGCCACGGCCTCGTCGACGACCTCCTGGACGGGGTCGACCGCGAACAGCACCCGGCCGACCGGGGCGGCGGGGTCGCCGCAGACCGTGCCGACGGCGTCCCACTGCTCGGCCTGCTCCGGGGGCCAGAGGGCGTCGAGGGCGGCGATGACTTCAGACAGTGCGGGCACGGAGGAAAGGCTACCTGTCCGCCGTGCCCGCGCGGGCTCCGCCCGAGGCCGGGCGTCACTTTCCCGGGCTCTTCCCGACCTCGTCCCGGCCTCTTCCCGGCCTCGCTTCCGGGGCCGTCACTTCACGGGGCCGTCACTTCACGAGGAAGCCCCGCAGGTCGTCGAGGACCTTGTCCGCGGCGGTGACGCCCAGGCCCAGGTACCAGGTCTCGTCCTCGACGTCCTTGGCGTGGCCCTCCTTGACCGCCCGCAGGTTCTTCCACAGCGGGTTGTCCTGCGCGGTGTCGCGCTTGGTCTTGTCCGGGGCGCCGTAGACGCCGGTGAAGATCCAGTCGGCGTCGGCCTGGTCGATCTGCTCGGGGCTGATCTCCACGGCCAGCTTGTCGGCCTGCTGGTTCTTCGGGCGCGGCAGGCCGGCGTCCTTGAGGATCGTGCCGATGAACGACTGGCCGGCGTAGAGGCGCGTGAACTGCGGGAGGTAGCGGACCATCGAGATGGTGGGCTTCTTCTCGCCCAGGTCCTCGCCGAGCTTCTTCGCCTTGGCCGCGTACGCGTCGAGGTTCTTCTTCGCCTCGGCGGTCTTGTCCAGCGCGGCCGCGTTGAGGAGGTAGTTCTCCTTCCACGTGAAGCCCGGGCGGACGGAGAAGACGGTCGGGGCGATCTTGGCGAGGTCCTTGTAGTTCTTCTCCGCGCGCAGCTTGCTGCCGAGGATCAGGTCCGGGTGGAGCTCGTTGATGGCTTCCAGGTTGAGGTTGTTGATGGTGCCGACGTTCTTCGGGTCGCCGGCGTCCTTCTTCAGGTACTCCGGGAGCTCCTGGCTGCCCTCGCTGGGGGCCCAGCCGACCGGCTGGATGCCGAGCGAGACCACGTTGTCGAGCTCGCCGACGTCGAGGACGACGACGCGCTTCGGGCGCTCCCTCAGCTCGGTCGTGCCGAGCGCGTGCTTGATGGTGCGCGGGAACTGCCCGGGCGCCGCGTCGGTGCCCATCTTCGCCGTCTGCTCGCCGGCCTTGCCGAAGTCCTTGCCGCTCTCCGACACGGCCTTCGAGCCGCTGCCGTTGTCCTTGCCGTCCCCGCTGCCGGAGGAGCCGCAGGCGGTGAGGGCGAGCGCGGCGGCTGCGGAGAGGGCGACTGCGGCGGTGCCGCGGCGGCGGAGGGACATCTCGTACTCCAGGGTCGGGTCCGGCCGGCCGGCGGTTGCGGCCGGCGGGTGGTCAAGAGGGCCTGTTCAGCCACCCCCCGCGACTACTTAGGCTCGCCTTACCTTACGTGACGGCGCAGGGCGTGCGAAGCACACCCTCCTCGCCCCCCTCAGGCGAATCGGACAACAGCCACCCTTACGCGTGAAGCGGGCCGACTCTCATTGTTCGGCAGGAAGTGCGATAACTACGTTCTGTGCCGGAGGTGACGTTTCTCATGACGGTCTGTGCCCCCCAGAGCGCCCCGCAGAGCACCCCGCGGAGCGGCTCGACGGACATGAGGCGCCCGGCGTTCACGGTCACGGCGAACGGTTCCTACGCCGCCCGGCTGGCCCTGGACGGTGCCACCGGCGGCTGGTTCCCCGAGCGCTGGACCCTCGACGGCCCCGAGCCGTACGCCGTGCCGCTGCCCGGCAGCCAGCCCGAGGAGCCCGACAGCGAGGTGCAGCCGCTCGCCGACGGACGGGTCCTCATCCGCCGCCGCGTCGCCGAGCGGCACACGCTCTCGCTGCTCTACCCCACCGGCCCCGGCACCGGGGAGCTGCCGGTCGGCGCCGTCGAGTGCGCCCGGCTGTCCCTGCTGCCTCCCGCGCCGGGCGGCTCCTCCGTCTACGGGCTCGTCCACGCCGACCGCGCGACCGCGCTGTGGCGGCTGCACGGCGGCGCCTTCGGGCCCGAGCGGGTCGTCGAAGTGCCCGGCCGCTGCACGGGCGGCGCCTGGCTCGACCGTACGGGTCGGCTGCTCGCCCTCGACCGCGAGCTGGACGGCCGCACCAAGACCGTCGTGGTGGACCTGGAGCGCGGCGGCGAGACCAGCCCGCTCCTGCAGATCACCGAGGAGAGCAACGACCGCCTGCTCCTCGCCGACCCCTGCAGCGGCCTCCTTCTCGTCCGCTCCGACGCCCCCGGGCAGGACCGGATCGGCTGGGGCGTGCTCGGCTCCGCCCGGCCCGTCCGCTTCCCCGAGTGCCTGCGACCCGCGGGCGCCGCGCTCACCCCCTTCGCCGCCCAGCCCGGGCAGGAGCTCACCCCCGAGGGGTGCGCCGTGGCCTTCCGGGTCGAGGGCGCGACCGGCAGCTGGGTGGGCGTCTGGCGCCCGTCGGGCAAACAGCTCCAGCAGTTCCCGGCGCCCGCCGGCTGGCTCGTCGGCGCGGGCCTGTGGACCAGCGGCGGCGAGCTGCGGCTGCCGTTCGTGACGCCGTACGTGCGCTGCGGGCTGGCCCGCCTGCGGCTGCCGGAGGCGGAGCGGGGGGAGACACGGGATACCGGCGGGCGCGGCGGGGGCCCGTCCGGGGCGGGCCCGGTGGCGCCGGGGGCGTCCCGCCCGGAGCCGGCGCCGTCCGGGGCGCCCTCCGAGCCGGGGCCGCTGCTGCAGGGGGCGCGGCGGCCGGCGCCCCGGCCCGAGCCGGTGTCACCGCACGGGGCTCCAGGCGAGGAGCGGGTGCCGCTGCTGCAGGGGGTGCCTCGTACGGTTTCCCAGGTGCCGCGTCTGACGCCGGATCAGGGGCCGGAGCGGTCGCCGGGTCAGGCGCCGGGGCAGGCGCCGGACCGGATGCCGGATCAGGTGCCGCTCACCGCGCCGCAGCAGGTGCGGACGCCGCTGCTGCACAAGGTCCCGCCGCCCGAGCCGGGCTCCGCCGCGCGGGAGGCCTCCCGGCCGGGGCCCGAGGCGAGCACCTCCGCGCTGCCGCGGCCACTGCTCCACAAGGCCCCGCAGCCGGCCGGGCCCCAGCCGCTGCTGCGGGCGGTCCCGGAACCGCTGCCGCGGCCAGAAGCGAGCCCCACCACGCCGCAGCCCCCGCTGCTGCACGAGGTCCCGCGGCCCGTGACGTCGCCCGTGCCGCGGCCGGAGGCGGGCAGTGTCGTGCCGCCGCAGTCGCCGCTGCTGCGTGAGGCCGTGCGTCCGGTGTCTGCCCCGCACCCTGGGCCGGAGGGGGGTGGCGCCGTGCCGTTGCGGTCGCCCTTGCTGCATGAGGCCGTGCGCCCGGTGTCTACTCCGCACCCCGGGCCCGAGGCGGGTGGTGCCGTATCGCCGCAGTCGCCCTTGCCGCATGACGCTGTGCGTCCGGTGTCCACTTCGCATCCCGGGCCCGAGGCGGGGGGTGGCGTACCGCCGCAGTCGCCTCTGCTGCATGAGGCCGTGCGACCTGTGTCCACCTCGCACCCCCGGCCCGACGCGGGCAGTGTCGTACCGCCGCAGTCGCCCCTGCCGCATGAAGCCGCGCGACCGGTGTCCGCCCCGCACCCCCGGCCCGGGGCGGGCGGTGCCGTGCCGCCGCTGTCGCCCCTGCCGCATGAAGCCCCGCATCCCGCGCCGGCGTCGCAGGCGTTCCCGTCCCGGCCCGAACCGCCCCGGGCGGACGTGCCGTCGCAGGCGCCGTCCCTTGACGGTCCCTTGATGGAGCGGCCGCATGAGGGGTTGTCACCCGGCGTGCCGCAGGCGGGTTCCGTGCCGCAGGCCGGTCCCGCGGGGCCGCAGGGGCCCGTGTCCATGCCCGTGACCCCGGCGTCTGCCGGGCCCCGCGCCGAGTCGCCGGCCTCGGTCTGGACCGCCGTGGACCCCACCGGCGCCACCGGCGTTGCCGGCCTCTCCGGAGCGGCCATGCCGGGAGCGTGGTCGGCGGCCGCCTCCAGGCCCGTACCCCTGCAGCAGGCCCCGCTGGGCCGGGAGCCGCGGACCTGAGCGGCGCGCTCCGGCGCCCCGGACGGCACCCGGAACGCACTCCGAGCGGAGCCGACTCGCCGCCCGGCCGGGTGGCCTCCGCGATCAAGGTCCCGTTAGAATCCGGGCGGGGGTTGCGTGGCTGTAACGGGCTGACACCGCCGTGAGCCGAACGGCCGTGCGCGGGGGCGTGCCGGCGTCCGCCGGCACCGTGCGCCACTGCCGTGGCAGCCCCCACGCGCACAGCACGCATCCCCATCCGACGGAGTGACTTTCCCCATGCCCGACGCCCGAACCGACACGACCGAGGCGCGCCCCTTCGAGGCGTCCGCCCAGGCCGCAGCCGCCGGCTCCGGCAGGCACCGCGGTCCCGCCTCCCCCGACGACAACAGCGCACCCGCCCACGGCAAGCACCGCCGTACGCTGGAAGGCCACTGACACCGAGGCCTCCACGGCTCCGGTTCAGCCCTCGGGCGCCGCGAACGTCTCGCCCGGCGGGCGGCCCGCGAAGTACGGGGTGAGGAGCTCGTCCAGCTCCCCGGCCGTGAAGACGTCCTTCGCCGTGCCGAACCGCGCCGCGACCTTCGGCCGCTCCATCACGGCGACCATCCCGCCGTGCACGAGGAACACCTGCCCGGTCACCCCGGCCGCGGCCGGCGCGGCGAGGTAGCCGACGAGCGGGGCCACGTGCCCGGGGTCGAGCGGGTCGGGCCCGCCGGCCTCCGGCGCCCCGACGCCGGCGAAGACCTGCTCCGTCATGCGGGTACGGGCCCGCGGGCAGATGGCGTTCGCCGTCACCCCGTACTTGCGCAGGGCCTCCGCCGTCGATGTCGTGAGGCCGACGATGCCGCCCTTGGCCGCCGCGTAGTTGGGCTGTCCGGGCGAGCCGATCAGGAACGCCTCGGAGGAGGTGTTGACGACCCGTCCGTACACCGGCCGGCCCGAGGCCTTCGCCCGCTCCCGCCAGTGCGCGGCGGCGAAGCGCAGGGTGTTGAAGTGGCCCTTGAGGTGGACGCGGATCACGGCGTCCCACTCCTCCTCGGCCATGGAGAAGACCATGCGGTCGCGCAGGATGCCCGCGTTGTTGACGAGGATGTCGAGCGAGCCGCCGCCCGCTTCGGCGGCGAGCCGCACGAGCTCGCGGGCCTGCTCGAAGTCGGCGACGTCGCCGGCGTGCGCGGTGGCCCGGCCGCCCGCCGCCCGGATCTCGGCGGCGACGGCCTCGGCGGGCCCTGCGGACGCCTCGCCGGAGCCGTCCGGGCCGGGCTGCCCGTAGTCGTTGACGACGACGTGGGCGCCGAGCCGGGCCAGTTCGAGGGCCTCGGCGCGGCCCAGGCCGCGCCCCGCGCCGGTGACGATCGCGGTCCTGCCGCGCAGGGACACCATGCCGCTCCCCTTCTCAGGTCTCGGTTTCTCAGATCTCTATGCACGTGCGCAGCGCCTCGCCCGTCCGCATCTGGGCGAGGGCCTCGTTGACGCCGGACAGCGGGACGCGGTGCGTGATGAGGCCCGCAAGGTCGATGCGGCCGGCCCGCCACAGGCCGATGGCCCGTTCGTAGGAGCGCCGGACGTCACCGCCGCCGTACAGAGAGGGCAGGATCCGCTTCTCGTCGAAGAACAGCTCGAACATGTTGAGCTGGAAGAGGTCGTCCATGGCGCCCGCCCCGACGACGCAGAGCGTGCCGCCGCGGCGCGTGGCGTCGTACGCGGCGCGGGCGGTGGCGGACGTGCCGACGACCTCGAAGGCGTAGTCGAAGCCCTCGCCGCCGGTGATGCGGGCGCGCGCGTCGGCGAGTGCGTCGGGCGGTACGGCCTCGGTCGCGCCGAAGCGCAGGGCGGCCTCGCGCCGGGAGGCGACCGGGTCGACGGCGACGATCTGCGCGGCGCCCGCGGCCCGCGCGCCCTGGACGGCGCAGATCCCGACGCCGCCGCAGCCGATGACGGCGACCGAGGAACCGGCGGCGACATCGGCGGTGTTGAGGGCGGCGCCGAGGCCGGTGGTGACGCCGCAGCCGATGAGGGCGGCGATGTCGTACGGCAGGTCGTCGGGGATGGGCACGGCGCAGCCCGCGCCGACGACGACCTCCTCGGCGAAGGTGCCGGTGCCGGCGAAGCCGAAGACGTCGGTGCCGGACCCGGGTTCGGACCCGGAGCCGCTCATGCGGAAGTTGGGCGTGCCGGCCGCCATGAAGCCGGCCAGGCACAGCTGGGTCTGGCCGCGCTTGCAGGCGGGACAGCCGCCGCAGGACGGCAGCCAGCAGACCATGACGCGGTCGCCGGGCCGCAGCCCGGTGACGCCTTCACCGGTCTCGACGACCTCGCCCGCGCCCTCGTGGCCGGGGACGAAGGGGACGGGCTGGGGCAGCACCCCGTTCATGGCGGAGAGGTCGGAGTGGCAGAGCCCGGTGGCCCGCATGCGCAGCCGGACCTTGCCGGGGCCGGGGCCCACCGCCTCCACGTCGTCGCGGACGTCGAGCTCGGGCCGTCCTGTCTCGTGCTGTACGGCTGCGCGCATGACCACTCCTCTGACGCGGTTTTCGACGCGCTGGGCGTGTGCGGGGTCCGTGTAGCTAACTGCCGTCTGCCGTCTGCCGTGTGCCGTGTGCGGGTGTCCGTCCGGCCGGCCGCGGGCTTACCCGTGCGTGACGACGGTGTCCGCGAGCACGGGAGCGTCGTCGCGCTCCACGGCGGTCACCGTCACCTGGATCCGGCCGGGCGCCGGGGTCTCGCGCCACATCCGTACGCGCAGCGTCTCGCCGGGGTAGGCGACGCCGGCGAAGCGGGTGCGGTATGCGCGGACGCGGGTGACGTCCCCGGCGAGCGCGGTGTCGACGACGGCCTTGAGGGCGATGCCGTACGAGCACAGGCCGTGCAGGATCGGCCGGTCGAAGCCCGCCCGCTTAGCGAACTCGGGGTCGGCGTGCAGGGGGTTCCAGTCGCCGTTGAGGCGGTAGAGCAGGGCCTGGTCCTCGCGGACGGGGCGCTCGACGGTGTGGTCGGGGGTGCGGACGGGCTGTTCCAGGCGGGTGGTGCTGCCACGTTCGCCGCCGAAGCCGCCCTCGCCCTTGACGAAGATCTCGCTCTCGCTCGTCCACAGCGGCCCTTCGGCGTCGGCGGCCTCGGCGCGCAGCACGATGACGGCGGCCTTGCCCTTGTCGTGGACGGCGGTGACGCGGGAGGTGTGGGAGACGGAGCCGCTGACGGGGAGCGGGCGGTGGACCTCGACGGACTGCCCGCCGTGGAGCACGGCGGCGAGGTCGATGTCGATGCCGGGGGAGGCGAGGCCGCCGGCCTGGGCGCTGCCGCCGCCCGCGACGGTGGCGAAGCTGGGGAGGACGTGCAGCCGGCTCTCCAGGGTGTAGCGGAGCTCGTCCGGGTCGGTGGCGGGGGTGCCGGCGCCGATGCCGAGGTGGTAGAGCAGGACGTCCTTGTGATCCCAGGTCAGTGAGGTGCGGCGGGGCGCGGCGGCGACGGCCTGGCGTGCGTCGATGGGCATCGGGAACCTTCCTAGAACGCGTTCTAGCCGATCCGATGGACCCCATGTATAGCCGGGCCCGGGACAAATGTCACGGGTGGCCGCCCACACTTGCATCTGCCCAGCTCAGCGGGGCGTTCCCTAGAGTTCTGTGCCATGACCGACAGCAAGACCGACGGCGAGGCCGGGCAGGAAGCCGGGCGGAATGCCGGGCGGGAAGCCGGGTGGAGAGCCGGGCTCACGACCCGCCGCGAGGCCGGGTGGAAAGCCGCGCGCGCGGCCCGCCGCAAGGCCGGGACCGAGCGGCACAAACCACCGGGGAAGTTCGCCTTCCTGCCCTGGCTCTTCATGCTCACCGGGGACGTCGAGGACCTGTTCCGGGGCGAGGTGCCGCTGCCCTGGCTCGGTGGGCTGGGCGTCGTGGCCTTCGCCGGGCTGTACGCGCTCTCGGTGTTCACCGGCCTCGACAAGCGGCAGCGGACGACCCGGTACCCGTTCCTCGCGCTCGGCGGACTGGCCGTCGTCACGTACGCGCTGACCATCGGGTACGGCGGCGACTGGCTGCTGTGCTTCCCGCTGCTGTCGCTGGCCGCCGGCATCGTGCTGCGGCGCGGGCTGACCGAGAGCGGGCGGCGGCTGGGCGTCGTCGTCCTCGTCATCGCCGGCTCGGCCGGGGTGATCGCGAGCATCCGGGGCGGCCCGACGGAGACCCTCACCGTCGCCTACGGGACCCTGCTCTCCGGCTTCGTCACCGCCGCGATCCTCAGCCTCTTCGAGACCGTGGCCCAACTGCGCGAAACCCGCGAGGAACTGGCCCGCAGCGCCGTCGAGCGCGAACGGCTGCGCTTCTCGCGCGACCTGCACGACCTGCTCGGGCACACCATGTCCGTCATCGTCGTCAAGGCGGAGGCAGTGCGCCGGCTCGCCCCGCGCGACCTGGACGCGGCGATAGGGCAGGCGGCCGACATCGAGGCCGTGGGCCGGCAGGCCCTCACCGAGATCCGCGAGGCCGTCACCGGCTACCGCGACTCCACTCTCAACACCGAACTCGACCGCGCCCGCTCCCTGCTGGAGGCCTCCGGCATCACCGCCGACATCCGCCAGTCCGGGCCCCCGCTGCCGCCGCAGAGCGCGGCCCTGCTGGGCTGGGTCGTGCGGGAGGGCGTCACGAACGTCGTCCGGCACAGCGGCGCCGGCCGCTGCACGGTCGAGGTGCGCGGCGAGACCGACCAGGTACGCCTGGAGATCACCGACAACGGCGGCGGCGTAGGCTCGGGTGCGGCCACCGGCACCTCGCCGGGGAACGGCCTCAAGGGCCTGACCGAGCGGCTGGCCGCCGCGGGCGGCCACCTGACCGCCGGCCCGGACGGGCGCAAGGGCTTCCGGCTCGTGGCCGAACTGCCCGTGGACTCGGAGTCCGAGGAGGACCACCGCTCATGATCAGACTGCTCCTCGCCGAGGACCAGGGAATGATGCGCGGCGCGCTCGCGCTGCTGCTCGGGCTGGAGGAGGACATCGAGATCGTCGCCCAGGTCGGCGACGGCGACGAGATCGTCTCCAAGGCCCTGGAGACGCGGCCGGACGTCGCGCTCCTCGACATCGAGCTGCCCGGCCGCAGCGGCCTCGACGCCGCCGCGGACCTGCGCGCCCGCATGCCCGGCTGCCAGGTCCTGATACTCACCACCTTCGGCCGCCCCGGCTACCTGCGCCGCGCGATGGAGGCCGGCGCGGCCGGCTTCCTCGTCAAGGACGGCCCGGTCGAGGACCTGGCCGCCGCGATCCGCCGCGTCCTCGCCGGCGAGCGCGTCATCGACCCGGCCCTCGCGGCCGCGGCCCTGAGCGCCGGCCCCAATCCGCTGACCCAGCGCGAGCGCGACGTCCTGGCGGCGGCCGTCGACGGCGCGACGGTCGCGGACATCGCGGCCAGGGTCCACCTCTCCCCGGCGACGGTCCGCAACTACCTCTCCGCGGCCATCGGCAAGACCGGAACCCGCAACCGCATGGAGGCGGTCCGGGCAGCCCGGCAGAACGGCTGGCTGTAGAACCTGCCGGCCTTCACAGGCTCATAGGGGAGAGGGGCGGCGGACGAGTCGGCCTGTACGCCGGGTTCTGTCTCCCGGGGGCCTTGCGGCCCTCGGGGAGGCGGCCATCCATCTAGGCCTGCCGTTGCCGGCAGGCTCGTGCGGTCTACCCGCGGACTCGGGCGGGCAGCCCTCGATCGTCCGCGCAGGGCCGCCGTGAAGCGGCCCCTCTTGACCTTGCTCCGGGTGGGGTTTACCTAGCCGCCTGAGTCACCCCAGGCGCTGGTGGTCTCTTACACCACCGTTTCACCCTTACCGGAAGCCTCGCGGCCCCCGGCGGTCTGTTTTCTGTGGCACTGTCCCGCGGGTCACCCCGGGTGGGCGTTACCCACCACCCTGCCGTGTGGAGCCCGGACGTTCCTCGGGGGATCCGAAGATCCCACGCGGCCGCCCGGCCGGCTCGTCCGCCGTGCCGACCATGCTACCTGGCGGGCGCTGCCACGATCGCCGCCCGGTAGCCGTCCCCGCCCGCGCCGGGCCCTTGACCTTGCCGTAGCGCCGATGTCTCTACTGGTTCCATGACGGCGATCATGATCAAGCATGATCAAGGGAGAGGAGCCCCCGCGTGAGCCTCGCCAGAGCGTTTGCCGTGCATGAGGGCCGCCTCTGGGCGGGCCTCATGCTGTGGTTCACCCGGCGCCGTGACGGCGTCGGTGACGGTGTCCGGGCGTTGCCGTACGCGCGGGCCCAGGCGTCCACGATGTACGCCCTCCTCTTCGTGTGCGTCGTGGAGACGGTGGGGATGTCCTTCTTCACCGCCGCGTACCCCGTCCTGCACTGGGTGGTCCTGGCCCTCGACGTCTACACCGTGCTGCTCGTCCTCGGCTTCCACGCCGGCAGCGTGGTCCGCCCGCACACGGCCGGCCCGGAGGGGCTGCGGATCCGCCAGGGCGGCACGCTGGACCTGCGCATCCCGGCGGCGGCCATCGGCGCCGTCCGGCGCGACCTGCGCTTTCCCGGCAGCGAGACCCTGGACGGCACCCTTGAGGTGCCCGTCGCCTCCCAGACCTCGGTCACCGTCGAGCTCACCGGCCCCGTCACCGTCACCCGGCTCTTCCGGCGGCCCCGCGAAGTCCGCACGGTCCGTTTCCACGCCGACGAGCCGCACGCCGCCGTCGAGGCGATACGGGCGCTCATGGCCGCCGAGCCTGCCTGCTAGCCCGCCCGCTAGCCCGCCCGCCAGGTCGCCGCGGCCGGTGGGCGCGGCGGGCGGCGTTAGACACCTCACGATGTGAAGGCGTCAAGCTGCGGCCGCCAGGGCGGTGGGGAAGGCCGTTGCTTCATCGAACAGCACTCGTTGCTTGAGGCAGTGGAAGAGCTGGCCGAGCATGCGGTTGAAGAGGTTGCGCTGGGCGGCTGCGTGCCAGTCTCCGTGGTCGTCCCGGCGGCGGCGGTAGTGGGCCATGGCTCCGGGCGAGGCCCGTAGGGAGGCGAAGGCCCAGAGGTAGCCGGCGTGGTTGAGCCGGTCGTTCTTCACCCAGCGTCGGGTGATGCTCGACTTCTTCCCCGAGGCTCTGGTGACGGGTGAGGAACCCGCGTAAGCCTTCAGCCCTCGGGCGTCAGCGAAGCGGGTGCGGTCGTCTCCGATCTCGGCGAGCACCCGGGCGCCGAGCTGGACGCCGAGGCCGGGGAAGCTGAGGAGGATGTCAGCGTCCGGGTGCTGAGGGAAAGCCTCTTCCACCGCCTCGGCGAGGTCGTCCGCGGCTGTGCAGGCCGCGTTGAGCTGGAGCAGGAGGGCGAGCATCTGCTGGCCGAGAGCCTCTTCGACCAGATGCGGCTGATGGGCCCATTCAGCACGGAAGGCCTCCCGCAGCCGCTCGGTTTCGGCTTCGATGCCACGCTGACGGCCGGCCCGCTTGAGTGCGGCGGCCAGCTGGGCGCGTGTCAGACGCGCCGCCCGGGAAGGCGTCGGGGCCCTCTTGAGGAGCTCTCGGGCCTCCGGCCGGCACAGGCCGTTCTGCCACACACTGAACGCGGCGAGAGCGGCCGGGTAGTACTCGCGAAGAAGGGAGCGGAGCTGGTTGGCGATCTGCTGCCGGTTCCAGACGACGTCCTGCTGAGCCCGGGCCAGCACGGTGATGGCCCGGGCCCGGTCGCTGTCATTTGGCAGCGGCCGGTGGGCGTGCATGTCCGTGCGGAGGATGTTCGCCAGGACCAGGGCGTCGCCCGGGTCGGACTTCTTCCGGCTCACGCTGTGCCGGTCGCGGTAGCGGGCGGCAGCCATCGGGTTGATGGCAAAGACCTTGCGCTTGCCCGTCCGCAGCACCGCGACGAGCAGGCCGCGGGAGGTCTCGATCGCGACCGGGATCGGGTCCTCCTCGGTGTCGCCGTACTCGGCCAGGAGGTCCTTGAGGATCTGGTAGCCGTTCGCGTCGTCGGTGATGTGGCGCTTGGCCAGCAGCTGCCCCGAGTCGTCGACCAGGGCGACGTCGTGCGTCTTCTCCGCCCAGTCGATACCGCAGTAGATCAAGATGCTCCTCCCCTTGAGCAACCAGTGTTTGTGCTGGTCACGAGCACATGCGGGCCACGCAGCGACCTAATTCCAGGACTCGGCGTCAGGGCCGGTCCGCCACCTCACCAGCCGTTCGTGGCACCAGCGCGCCGCACGGGCCTCGGTCTTAGCGGGAGCTCAGGCGGCTCGGGCGGAACAAGAGGTCACCGTGTGGCGGGCTCGCACCACGAAGATCAACGAGTGATTGCACAGACAGGTGGTGGCGGTCGCGAAGGCGCCGGAGAACGCCGCTCTTGGCTGAGGCATCGGGTGCCCGGTAAGCCAAAGGCATTCACTCCGGCGCCCGCGCGACCGCCACCACGTCGTGATGAGGGCCGCCCGCGCGGTCTAACGCAAGGCCTCGCGGGCCCGGCTCGACGGAGGCGTCACGGCCCTCACCACTCGAACAATCCCGTAGGCGCCACCAGCGGCCCCGCGATCGTTCAGAAGGAATTAGGCTCGTCGGGGCCGCCCGCCCGATCCGTACCGAGGGAGAAGAACACCGTGCTCGTGCTGTTGCCGCCGTCCGAGGGGAAGGCCGCCGCCGTCGGGACCGGCGCCGGGGCCGTACTGGAGGTCGGTGCGCTGTCGCTGCCGGGGCTGACCGAGGCGCGCGAGGCCGTGCTGACGGAGCTCGTCGAGCTGTGCGCGGGCGACGAGGACAAGGCCGCGGAGGTGCTCGGCCTCTCCCCGGGGCTGCGGGGCGAGATCGCGAAGAACGCGGCGCTGCGGACCGCCGGCACCCGCCCGGCGGGCGAGGTCTACACCGGCGTGCTGTACGACGCCCTGGGCCTGGCCTCGCTCGGCGCCGCGGCGCGGCAGCGGGCGGAGCGGTCGCTGCTGGTCTTCTCCGGCCTGTGGGGCGCGGTCCGCGTCAGTGACGCGATCCCCTCGTACCGCTGCTCGATGGGCGTGAAGCTGCCGGGCCTGGGCGCGCTGGCCGCGCACTGGCGCGGGGCCATGGACGGGCAGCTGCCGCAGGAGGCGGACGGCCGGATGGTCCTCGACCTCCGGTCGGCGGCGTACGCCTCCGCGTGGAAGCCGAAGGGCGACGTCGCGGAGCGGACGGCCACGGTCCGGGTGCTGCAGTCGAAGGTCGTGAACGGGGTCGAGAAGCGGTCCGTCGTCAGCCACTTCAACAAGGCCACCAAGGGGCGGCTGGTCCGCGACCTGCTGACGGCGGGCGTGGAGCCCGGCGGCCCCGCGGAGCTGGCGGAGGCGCTGCGCGACCTCGGGTACGCGGTGGAGGGGAGCGCCCCGGCGAAGGGCGGGCGGCCGTGGGCGCTGGACGTGATCGTGACCGAGCTCTGAGCGGGGACGTGGCGGAGCTATGGCCCTGCTCTGAGCCGGGACGCGGCGGAGCTGTGACCCTGCTCTGAGCCAGGGCGCGGCTGGAGCTAGGACCCGGCTCTGAGCCAAGACGCAGCGTTGAGCCATGGCGCGGCTCTCAGCCGTGACCGAGCTCTGAGCCATGACCCGGCTCCGAGCCTTGGCCCAGCTCCGCGCCCCAAGCCCCCGCCCCCGCGCTCCGTTGCGCATGACGCAACGCCCGTTGCGTTAACC